>JBPEXU010000052.1:0-8815 GCA_052031225.1 Marinobacter sp.
CCACCCATTGTCGATTTGAGATGGGTGGATTCCCACCCATTTCTGGCCGGAGGATACCTGCGCTTTCCTGATAACGTTCTGTTTTGTAGGTGTTTTCCGAAGCTGGTCTGGTCCTTGCTGATAAAGAGACTCACCGTGGCCGGTTGTGGCCACGATCAAGCACCCGACAAACAACACCAACTTTGGGGAGCACACTCTATGAGAAAACAAACCCTCTTGGCGGCCGCCTTCGCCTCCACCCTGACCGTGTCTGTATCCGCCCAGGCGCAGGATCGTTCCGACTGGCCGGACAGCTTTACCATCGGCACTGCGTCGCAGGGCGGCACCTACTTCGCGTACGGTTCCGGCTGGGCCAACTTTGTCGCCGAAAACCTGGGTATTTCCGGCGGTGCGGAGATCACCGGTGGCCCGATGCAGAACATGGCGCTGGTACACACCGGTGACCTGAAATTCGGCCTGACCACCATGGGCCCGGCGCGGGAATCCATGGAAGGTAACAGTCCGCTGGCACCGGGCATGAAGATGGACAACGTCTGTGCCATGTTCCCGATGTATCAGACCCCGTTCTCCATCACCACGCTGGCCAGCTCCGGCATCACCTCGATCAGCGACATTCCCGACGGTGCGACCATTGGCTTTGGCCCCGCAGGGTCTACCTCCGACACCTACTTCCCCAAGATGATGGAAACCCTGGGTGTGAAATTTGAGCGCCGCAACGGCAGCTGGTCGGATCTGGGGACCCAGCTTCAGGATGGCCTGATTGACGTGGTGGCGTTCGCGGCCGGCATTCCGATTCCGGCGGTCAGCCAGCTGGAAGTGCAGACCAAGGTGAACATCATTGGCATGACCGACGAGGAAGCCCGTAAGATCACCGAAGCCTTCCCGGTGTCCGAGTTCACCATTCCGGCCAGCACCTATCAGTCGCTCAGCGAAGATTCCCGGGTGGTCTCCATGTGGAACTTCGCGATCGCCAACTGCGATGTGCCGGAAAGCCTGGTCTACGAAATGGTCAAGCTGACCATGGAGAACAACGACAAGATGGTCTCCATCCACAAGGCCGCGCGTACCACCGTGCCGGCAAACTACGACAAGAACAACGTGCTGCCGTGGCATCCGGGCGCGGCCCGCTGGTTTAACGAGAACGGTTACACCATCGACGCCAGCATGATCAAACAGTAAGGCCGGATTGCGCCCACTCCCCAGGCCTTACCGGCCTGGCGAGTGGCGCTCTGACTCCAACAACGATATATCTGCCATCAGAGTCCATCATGACCACCGATCAACACGCCAAAGATCCCAACGAGATCGCGCCGGGTGAGGGTCACCTGCTTGCCCACGACGTGGACGAGGAGCCGGTTGAACCCAACCGCCGACTGTTTGAGGGCCATCTGCTGAAAGCGGTTGCCTTGCTCGCGATTGCCTTTTCCGCCTTTCATTTGTACAGCCTGAATGTCTCGCCCATGGAGACCTGGTCCTTCCGCATCGTGCACATCGCCGGCGCGCTGGTCCTCGGTTTTGTGCTGTTCACTGGCGGACGCTTTGTGTCTGCGGATGACCGCGCCGCGCGCGGACACTGGACCACCTGGGTTGCCGCCGTGGCGCTGCTGCCGGCGCTGTACGCGCTGTATCAGACCTTCGCGTTCTATCAGATGGTGCAGGGCGGTGCCATGCGCATACCGCCGGAACTGGAAGCCACCCACTACGGCTGGCCTCTGCTGGTGGCCACCGGGCTTGGCATCGTTGTCAGCTGGTTCCAGCGGCGTGAGCGTTCCCGGTTCAGTCTGCCGGATCTGGTGCTGGTGGTCTGTGCCCTGGCGGTCGCCGGTTATTTCCTGGTGGTCTACAACACCCCGATGCGGATGTCCACCGGCACCTCGTTTGCGCCCATCGGGATCTCGTTCGCCGCCATTGCCGGCACCGCGCTGATCATGGAGCTGACCCGCCGGGTCGCCGGCATGGCGCTGGTGGTCATTGGCCTGGTGTTTCTCGCCTACGTATTCGCCGGACCGTACCTGCCCGGCTTCCTCGGTTACCCGGGGCTGTCGATCCAGCGTTTCTTCAGTCAGGTCTACACCGACGCCGGGATTCTGGGCCCGACCACGGCGGTGTCGTCCACCTACATCATTCTGTTCATCATCTTCGCCGCCTTCCTGCAGGCCTCGAAGGTGGGGGATTACTTTGTCAACTTTGCCTTTGCCGCAGCGGGACGGTCCCGTGGTGGTCCGGCCAAGGTCGCGATTTTTGCGTCCGGACTGATGGGCATGATCAACGGCACCAGTGCCGGCAATGTGGTGTCCACCGGCTCGCTGACCATTCCGCTGATGAAACGGGTCGGCTATTCGAAACGGTCCGCCGGTGCGGTCGAGGCCGCAGCGTCCACCGGTGGCCAGATCATGCCGCCGATCATGGGGGCCGGCGCCTTCATCATGGCGGAAATCACCGGCATTCCGTACACCGAGATCGCCATTGCCGCGATCATCCCGGCGATTCTGTACTTCGCCTCGGTCTACTTCATGGTCGATTTCGAGGCCAAGAAGCTGGGTATGCGCGGCATGCGTGAGGACGAGTTGCCGAAGATGGCGCTGATGATCCGCCAGGCCTACCTGTTCATTCCCATCATCATTCTGATCGTCGCGCTGTTCCTGGGGTATTCGGTGATCCGGGCCGGCACTCTGGCGACGGTGTCCGCCGCCGTCGTGAGCTGGTTGTCTCCGAACAAGATGGGGCCGCGCGCGATCCTCAAGGCGCTGGAGATCGCGTCCTACATGTCGATCCAGATCATCGTCGTGTGTGCCGCGGCCGGGGTCATTGTCGGGGTCATCTCCCTGACCGGCGTCGGCGCCCGGTTCTCGTCCCTGCTGCTGGATGTGGCCGAAACCAGCCAGCTGTTGGCGCTGATCTTTGCCATGATGATCTCCATCCTGCTGGGAATGGGGATGCCGACCACGGCAGCCTACGCCGTGGCCGCATCGGTGGTGGCGCCGGGCCTGGTGGATCTGGGCATCGACCAGCTGACCGCGCACTTCTTCGTGTTCTACTTTGCCGTGGTGTCGGCGATCACCCCGCCGGTGGCGCTGGCCTCCTACGCGGCTGCCGGCATATCCGGGGCCAAGGCGATGGAAACCTCGGTGGCGTCGTTCCGGATCGGCATTGCCGCGTTCATCGTGCCGTTTATGTTTTTCTACAACAGCGCGTTGCTGATGGAGGCCGGCTGGTTCGAAATTGCCCGCGCCTTGGTGACGGCCACCTTCGGCGTTTACCTGCTGTCGGCCGGGGTGCTCGGCTGGCTCGGCCGCTGCAGCGCGCCGTGGCTCACCCGGGTGCTGTTGATCATCGCCGCTCTGCTGATGATTGAAGGCGGGATCTGGACCGACCTGACCGGAGTCGGCCTGGCGGTGCTGGCGTTCTTGCTGCAACGCGCGCGCGCCACGCGCCTGGCGGCCGCTTAATCCGGGCAGGGAGCACCTGCCTCGGGAATCCGGCGCCGCTGCGGTTGTTCAGGCAGCCCGGCGGCGCTACTCTGCCCGTTTTACGGATAACGGATGCCATGCCCTACCGAGTCGGTGCTTTTCTGCTCTTTGTCGTCTGCCTGTCGGCCGCCTGGGTTCTGGGCGGCTGGGTCGGGCATCGCCAGGTTGAGCAGGAAAGCCTGGAAGAGTCGTTCCGCTACCGCCAGCTGGTCGCCAACGAGCTGAACCGATACCTGCCCATCCCCGAACTGATGGCCGAGCATCCCCTGCTGGCCGCCGCACTGCAAAATCCGGACGACAAGGCGCTGATCCTGCGCGCCAACGAAGAAATGCAACGCATGGCCACCATCGTTGGCAGCTCCGATGTTTACCTGATGGATACCACCGGGCTGACCATCGCCGCCAACAATTACCTTCTGGAAAACAGCTTTGTTGGCCGCCGGTTTGCGTTCCGGCCGTACTTTACCGAAGCCATGAGCCGGGGCGGTTCCGCGGTGTACTTCGCACTGGGGTTGATGTCGGGCATCCGGGGACTGTATTTCTCGCACCCGGTCAGAAGCGACGAAGGCGCGGTACTGGGGGTGGTGGTGACCAAGGTGCTGGTCGACGAGCTGGAGTCCCAGTGGCATCGCCCGGACTCGCTTGAGCAGGCGGAAATGGTGGTGGTCGATCGGGATGGTATCAGCTTCCTGGCCAGCAAGCCCCGCTGGCTGTACCGGGACTTTTCCGGGGGCCGGGGTGCCGTGCCGGACCAGGTCCGTCAGCGCTATCCGGACCGGGAGTTGCGGCCGGTCAGCATCCAGGAGCTTGGCCGGCCGTGGGGGCTGTCCGAACGGTCCAGCAAAATCCGGGTGCGCGATAACGGCGGCACCTGGGACTATATCCAGGTGCAGACCCCGTTGCCGCGGCTGGATTGGACCCTGCAGGTGATGGTGTCGACCCATCCGGTGCTGTGGCATCGGATCGGCTTTGTGCTGGTCGCGCTGGCCTTGTACTTCGGGGTGCTGCAGACCTGGCTCTATCTGCGTGAACGTTATCGTCGGGAGGCGGAACTGGCCTTGCGGGGCGAACAGCTGGAGCGCCGGGTGGCCGAACGCACCGTCGATCTGGAACGCTCCAACCGGCAACTGCTGGCGGAAATCCGTGAGCGTGAACGCACCCAGGTTGAACTCAGGGAAACCCAGCAGGAGTTGATTCAGGCCGCCAAGCTGGCGGTGCTGGGCCAGATGTCTGCCGGCCTGAATCACGAAATGAACCAGCCACTGACCGCGATCCAGACCTACGCCCGCAACAGCCGGCGGTTTCTCGCCAAGGGCGCGACCGACATGGTCGACGCTAACCTGTCGGAAATCATCGCCCTGTGCGACAAAATGGCGGAGCTGACCCGGCAGTTCAAGGTGTTTGCCCGCAAATCCGAAGGCCCGCCCTCGGTGGTGGACCTGCGCCAGCCGGTGGACGCCGCGCTGAAAATCATCCGGGCCCAGAACAACAGCACCGGGATTGATATTCGCTGGCACAGGCCGGAACAGCCGGTGCTGTGCCACGGCGACCTGATCAGGATTGAGCAGGTGATGGTCAACCTGATGGCGAACGCCGTGCAGGCGGTGGAGGGCAGTGCCGAGCCGGTGGTCACCATCGACATCGACGCCGGTGAGGGCGTCTGGCGTTGCCGGGTGCGGGACAATGGCCCCGGCCTGCCCGGCAACACCGAGCAGATTTTCGAGCCGTTCTTCACCACCAAATCGGTGAAACAGGGGCTGGGGCTTGGGTTGTCCATTTCCCGACAGATCGTCGACGCCCTGGGCGGCACCCTGACCGGTCACAATCGCACCGACGGTCCGGGCGCCGAGTTCGTTTTGACCTTGCCCAAGCGGGAGCATGAGGAATGACCGAAACATCCGTGATTTTTGTGGACGATGACCCGCACATTCTCCAGGCCATGGCGCAGACACTGACGCTGGAAGATATGCCGGTCGAGTGCTTCGGGGATGCGGCCTCGGCGTTGAAGGGCATCACCCCGGACTACCCCGGCATCGTGCTGTGCGACTACAACATGCCGGGCATGGACGGGTTGGAGATGCTCGGCCAGGTGCGGGCCATCGATGACAGCATTCCGGTCATCATCCTCACCGGTCAGGGCGACATCAGCACCGCAGTTACCGCGATGCAACAGGGCGCCTATGACTTTATCGAGAAGCCGTTTGATCACGAGGAACTGATTGAACTGCTGCGTCATGCCTTGGAGAAGCGCCAGCTGGCCCTGGAAAACCGCCGCCTGAAGGCCCAGCTCCGGCAGATGGCCAAACCCGGCCCCCGGATTCTCGGGGACTCGCCGTCCATGCAGCGGGTGATGGCCACCATCGATCCGGTCCTCGACATTTCCGCCAACATCCTGCTGCACGGTGAGACCGGATCGGGCAAGGACGCGTTGGCGCGGTACATCCACGAAAACAGTCCGCGCAGCGCTCACAATTTCGTTGCCATCAATTGCGGCGCGGTACCGGAGAACCTGATCGAAAGCGAACTGTTCGGGCACGAGGCCGGCGCCTTCACCGGGGCCGACAAACGCCGGATTGGCAAGATCGAACACGCGCACAAAGGCACCTTGTTCCTCGACGAGGTCGAGAGCATGCCCATGCCGCTGCAGGTGAAACTGCTGCGGGTGTTGGAGGAACAGCGGGTCGAGCGCCTGGGCAGCAATCAGGTGCAGGAGGTGGATGTCCGGATCATCGCGGCGACCAAGGCGGATCTGAAACAACTCAGCGACGCCGGCGAGTTTCGCGCCGATCTGTACTACCGGCTGAACGTGGTCAAAGTCGATATCCCGCCATTGCGTGAGCGTAAAGAGGACATCCCGTTGCTGTTCCACCACTTCGTGCTGATTGCCGCCGCCCGTTACGATCGGGAAAGCGTGCCGCTGAATGCCGCGCAGGCGGCCCGACTGATGCAACACAGCTGGCCGGGCAATGTGCGGGAACTGCGCAACCTGGCCGAGCGCTACGTGCTGCTCGGGCCGGCGGCCCTGGACGACAGTAACGGTTCCGGAACGGGCAACATTGCGGCCCGCCAGACGTTGGCGGAAATGATGGATGCGTACGAACGATCGGTCCTGATCGACGCCTTGAACGCCTGTCAGGGAAGTATCAAGGACACCATGGTCCAGCTTGGCATTGCACGTAAGACGCTGTATGACAAGATGAAAAAGCACGGACTGGATAAATCCCAGTTTAAGGACTGAAATACAAGGTAACCCGAACCAAGAGAAGAACGGACCGAGATGAACAACCTGACCATCCAGACCCGAGTGCTGTTGCTGGCACTCGTGCCCGTTATCCTATTGACGGCTCTGCTCACCACCTACAACCTGAACCAGGCCAGGGACATCGGCGCCGGCGCGGTGGCCAGCTTTTCCGCGGACATGGAAGCCAGCAAACGCCAGGAACTGAAAAACTATCTGCAGCTGGCCAAAAGCGCGATCGCGCACCTGTACCAGCAGCCGGGTTCGGCCAACGATCCGGCGGTGCGCGCCGAGGCCTACGACATCCTGCGCCAGCTCCGGTTCGACGATTCCGGCAGCACCGGCTACATCTACGCCTACGACACCCAGGGCGTCAACGTCATGCATGGGGTCAATCCGGCCCTGGAAGGCCGTAACCTGTGGGACTTTCAGGACCCGAACGGCACCTACCTGATCCGGGAACTGGTCAAGGCCGCCCGCGGTGGCGGCGGTTACGTCTCCTACGGCTGGAAAAACAGCGACACCGGAGAAGTGGCGCCCAAGCTGGGCTACGCCGAGATGCTGCCGGATTGGAACATCATGATCGGCACCGGGTTCTGGGTTGACGGCCTCGAGGGTCAGGTCGCGGCCATGGAAGACAAGGTTGGCGACGCTCTGGGCGACGCGGTGCTGGGTTCGGTGACCACCTCGGTGATTGCACTGGCGGTGATCGTGTTGCTGGCGCTGGTTGTGGTGCGCAGCATCATCCGGCCGCTGAAGTCGGCGGTGGCGGCGATGAACGATGTCGCCAGCGGCGATGGCGACCTGACCCGTCGGCTGCAGATCGACAGCAAGGACGAACTGGGCCAGTTGGCAGCGGCCTTCAACAGCTTCGCCGATCAGGTGCATGAGCTGGTGGAGCGCGTGCTCAGTTCGACCCGGACCCTGAACGAAGCCACCGACGAACTCAATCAGGTGATGGGCGAGGCCGAACGGGGTGTCGAGCGGCAGACCTCCGAGAGCGATCAGGTGGCCACCGCGATGAACGAAATGACCGCCGCCGCTCAGGAGGTGGCCAACAACGCCAGTGAGGCGTCCGAGGCCGCAGACCGGGCCAACGGCCAGGTCTGCGATGCCCAGGGGCTGTTGCATCAGGCCATCGAGGTGATCGGCGGGTTGTCCGAGCAGGTTGAGCAAGGCGTGAAAGTGATTGAAAAGCTGGGCGCTGACTCCCGCAAAATCGACAGCGTGCTGGAAGTGATTCGCGACATTGCCGATCAGACCAACCTGCTGGCACTGAATGCCGCGATCGAGGCCGCCCGGGCTGGCGAGGCGGGGCGCGGTTTTGCGGTGGTGGCTGACGAGGTCCGCACGCTGGCCAGCCGAACTCAGCAAAGCACTCAGGAGATTCAGGACACCATTGAGCGCTTGCAGCAGGGCGCGGGGAACGCGGTGGAACTGATCGGCTCGATCAGCGAGCGCAGCGAGGCGACGGTGGTGGAAACCCGTCAGGTCAATGAGGCGTTGCAGCGCATCAGCGAGGCGGTCAGCACCATCACCGACATGAACACCCAGATTGCCAGCGCCGCCGAGGAACAGACCAGCGTGTCTGAAACCATCAACCAGAACGTCCACGAAATCGTCGCGATCACCGAGCAGACCGCCGCCGGCACCCGGCGGGCCGGCGATGCGACCCAGCGTCTGAAGGCGCTGGCTTCGGAGATGGCGGATCAGGTCAGCCGGTACAAGGTGTAGCCGCCTTGCTCAAAGAAAAACGCCGGAGCCTTTGCTCCGGCGTTTTTTTGGTCGGCCGTCGACTCAGAGATTGGCTTCGGCGTACTCCGCCAGCAGCGACCGGGGCACCCCCTGCAGATGCACATGGGCGCCATGGCGGAAGCCCTTGAAGCGTTCGGTCATGTAGGTCAGGCCCGAACTCAGGGCGCTCAGGTAAGGGGTGTCGATCTGGGCCAGGTTGCCCAGGCAGATGACCTTGGAGCCGTTGCCGGCGCGGGTGATGATGGTCTTGATCTGGTGCGGCGTCAGGTTCTGCGATTCGTCGATGATGATCAGGCTGTGCTGGAAGCTGCGCCCGCGAATGTAGTTCATCGACTTGAAGTGCAGGGGCACC
>JBPEXU010000053.1:0-4475 GCA_052031225.1 Marinobacter sp.
CGCCGAACCAGCCGTCGTTACTGATGGTGAGCAGCAACCCGGCGCCGCGGCTGTTGAATGCGACGAAGTCCGGATAGGCCACTTCGTAGCAGATGAAGGGCATCACCCGAATGTCGTTGGCGATGAGCGGGCCCTGATGGGCCGGGCCGGGGCTGAAACTGCTCATGGGCAGATCGAAGAACCCGATCAAACCACGCAACAGGCCCTGGAGCGGCACGTATTCGCCAAAAGGCACCAGCTTCTGCTTGTGGTACATGCCGTCGCCGTTTCCAAGCGCGGTGATGCTGTTGTGGTAGGTGAACGCCTCTAGCCGGTCGCTGAAGCCGTACCAGGGGATGCCGGTGATCAGGGTGCTGTCGCTGCCGAGCTGCTCGCGAATGTGTTCGATGATGGCGCCGGCCTGATCCTGGGGAATCGGAATGGCGGTTTCCGGCCAGAGAATCAGGTCGGTGTCCCAGTGCGCTTCGGTCATGCCCAGGTAGGTGACGATCTGGTCTTTCAGAAAATCCGGGTCCCACTTGATCTGCTGGGGAATGTTGCCTTGCATGGCGGCGAAACTGGTCGGCTCGGCGCTGACGGCGGTCCAGTCAATCCGGTTCAGTGCCGGCCCCAGGAGCCAGGGCGTGACCGACGCCGCAACCACTATGCCGGCAAGGCCGCGTTTGTGCGTCCGAATCAACCAGAGGGCGGCGTATAGGGCCACGCTGGTAAGGCAGATGAGCAGCGTGATGCCGTGCACCCCGGTCAGTGGCGCCCAGCCCGCCAGCGGGCCATTGGTGTGGGCGGTGCCCAGATACAGCCAGGGGAAACCGGTCAGCAACCAGCCCCGCAGCCAGTCGCCCAGAATCCAGATGGCCGGAAACAGCAGCAGCCGGCGCACGGTGCTGTCTTTGGCCAGCTTGCCCCAGAACCAGAACGCCAGCCCGTGGAACAGCGCCAGGCCGGCAACGAACAGGATGGTCAGGACGATGGCCACCGGCACCGGCGTGTTGCCGTGCTCGCTGATGCTGATGTAGACCCAGCTGGCGCCACTGGCGAACAGCCCCAGGCCGGTGTACCAGCCGGCCTGAAACAGGGTGCGGGGCGCGCGGCTGACGGTTGCCAGCAGGATCAAGAAGATCGAAATCGGCCCCAGCCACCACAGGTGAAACGGCGCAAAGGTCAGGGTCTGGAGTGCCCCGGCGCCGGCGAGCGTGGCCGCGGCCAGCCAGCGATTTTGGGTCAGTGCGGTGGTCAGGGGTAGGGCCAGGGCGTTATTGCTCACTTCGGGTTACCTGCAGCAAACGGATGACTCGGTTATCGGCGTTGGCAATGGTAAAGCGCAAGCCGCCGAGTTCAACCGTTTCACCCCGTCTGGGCAGGTGACCGAATTCCTTCAGCACGACACCGCCGATGGTGTCGAACTCCTCTTCGTCGATGGCGGTCTGGAAGAACTCGTTGAAATCCTCAACCGAGGTGACCGCTTTGACCGCAAAGGTTCCGTCGCCCCGGGCCTTGATGTTGGTGTCCTCGTCGAAATCGTGTTCGTCCTCGATTTCTCCGACGATCTGCTCCAGGACGTCTTCAATGGTGATCAGCCCGGCGGTGCCGCCATATTCGTCAACGACGATCGCCATGTGGTTGCGGTTTTCCTTGAATTCCTTGAGCAGCTGGTTCAGTCGCTTGCTCTCCGGAACGAAGGTCGGCGGGCGCAGGATCTCCCGGATACGGTTCCAGTTGAGCTCGTTGTTCAGGGCCAGCGGCAGCAGGTCCTTGGCGAGCAGAATGCCGATGACGTCGTCCTGGCTGTCGCCAATGACCGGAAACCGGCTGTGGGCAGAGGTGATGATTTCGTTGAGAAAGTCTTTCGGTTCCTGAGCGGCCTTGACGGTGACCATCTGGGAGCGAGGGATCATGATTTCGTCGACCCGCATATCGATCACCTGCATGGCGCCTTCGATGATGCTCATGGCATCGACATCGATGATGTTCTGGGCTTCCGCTTCCCGCAACAGTTCCAGCACGTCCTCGATGGACTGAGGCCCGCCGGCAAGGGCCTGGGATATACGCTCCAGCCAGGACTTGTTGCCCTGGCTGCGACTCGACTGATCGTCGCTCATGAGTCTGGTTCCGATTCCTCTGCTTCGTAAGGGTTGTTGAATCCAAGTTGCCGGAGCAACCGGATTTCGAGGGCTTCCATGACCTCGGCGTCGTGATTCTCTATATGGTCGTAGCCCTGAAGATGCAACATGCCATGCACCACCATATGGGCCCAATGAGCCTGAGGTGTTTTACTTTGTTCCTCGGCTTCTTGGGTGACAACCGGTGCGCAAATGACGAGATCTCCGGCCAATGGCACCGTTATACCCGGTGGCGCCTCAAATGGGAAGGACAACACATTGGTCGGTTTGTCCTTGCCGCGGTACTGGCAGTTGAGGGCCTGACTTTCCTCGGTGTCGACAATGCGAACGGTGACTTCCGATGGCTGGTCGCCGAGCCAGGCGGTCTTGGCCCAGAGGCAAAGGTCCGACTCCGATGGCACGCCCTCGCCGCCAAAGACGTTCTGAAGGTCGACGGTGAGCTCGCTCATGGCGCCGTTCCGCCGTCATCAAAGGCGTCGTAGGCTTCGACAATGCGCTGCACCAGAGGGTGGCGTACGACGTCCTTGGCGTCAAAGCGGGTGAAGCCGATCCCCGGCACCTTGCCCAGCACGCTGGCCGCGTGTATCAGGCCGGAGTTCTGGCCCCGGGGCAGGTCGACCTGGGTGGTGTCGCCGGTGATGACCGCCGTTGAGCCAAAACCGATCCGGGTCAGGAACATCTTCATCTGCTCCCGGGTGGTGTTCTGGCTCTCGTCGAGGATGATGAACGAGTTGTTGAGCGTGCGGCCACGCATGAACGCCAGCGGGGCGATCTCGATGACGCTTTTCTCGATCAGCCGGGTGACCTGATCGAAGCCCAGCATTTCATACAGCGCGTCGTACAGCGGCCGCAGGTACGGGTCGACTTTCTGGGCCAGGTCGCCCGGCAGAAACCCGAGTTTCTCGCCGGCCTCGACCGCCGGGCGCACCAGCAGAATGCGCTTGACCTGTTCTTCCTTCAAGGCCTCCACGGCACAGGCGACAGCCAGCCAGGTTTTGCCGGTGCCGGCCGGGCCGATGCCGAAATTGATGTCGTGGGTGCGGATGTTGTGCACGTACTTCTGCTGATTTTTTCCCCTCGGCTTGGCGGTCAGTTTGGGCGTTTTGATCACCGTGACCGAGCCGTCGTAGGGGATGTCCTCGGGCAGCCGCTCGAACCCGGTTTCGCGGATAAACAGGTGCACGGTGTCCGGGGCGATGTCGTCCGTGGCCTCGGTTTCCCGGTACAGGTGGCGAATCACCTCCACCGCGGCGGCCACGTGTTCGGTGTCGCCTTCCACCCGGAAGTGGTGGCCACGGCGGCCGACCTTCACCTGCAGGCGCTTTTCGATCATTTTCAGGTTGTCGTCAAACTGGCCGCAGAGCGCCGCCAGACGGCGCTGGTCAACCGGGTGGAGGTCGAATTGTCGGGAATCGTGGGTGTTCAATCTGGCTCCGTTATCAGTAGAGTTCGGCGTTGACCGGCACGCCCCGCAGGGAGTTGGGCAACGCTTCTTTAATTTCGACGTCGATGAAGTGGCCAACCACTTCCGGGTTGTCGTGGCGGAAGTTCACGATCCGGTTGTTTTCGGTCCGGCCGGCGTATTCGCCCGGGTCCTTCTTGGACAAACCGGTCACCAGGATGCGCTGGGTGGTGCCCACCATCTTCCGGCTGATGTCCATGGCCTGCTGGTTGATGCGCTGCTGCAGGATCGCCAGGCGCTGTTTCTTCACCTCCATCGGTGTGTCGTCGGGCAGGTCGGAGGCCGGGGTGCCGGGGCGGGCACTGTAAATGAAGCTGAACGAGACATCGAAACCAATGTCGTTAATCAGCTTCATGGTGTCTTCGAAGTCTTTGTCGGTCTCACCCGGGAAACCGACGATGAAGTCGGACGAGAAGCTGATGTCGGGGCGGATCTTGCGCAGCCGGCGCAGCTTCGACTTGTACTCCAGGGCGGTGTGGCCGCGTTTCATCGCCGCCAGTATCCGGTCCGAACCGCTTTGTACCGGCAGGTGCAGGTGGCTGACCAGTTCCGGCACCTTGGCGTAGACCTCAATCAGTGCGTCCGAGAACTCGACCGGATGCGAGGTGGTGTAACGGATACGGTCGATGCCGTCGATGGTGGCGATCAGCTCGATCAGTTCCGCCAGATCCATGGTGTCGCCATCGTGGGTGTCACCCCGGTAGGCGTTGACGTTCTGGCCCAGCAGGTTGACTTCCCGGACGCCCTGGGCGGCCAGGTGGGCGACTTCGGCGATGACGTCATCCACCGGCCGGCTGACTTCTTCGCCGCGGGTGTAGGGCACCACGCAGAAGGTGCAGTACTTGCTGCAGCCTTCCATGATGGAGACAAACGCCGAGGGACCATCAGCCCCC
>JBPEXU010000054.1:0-3439 GCA_052031225.1 Marinobacter sp.
GATCTGAGCCCAAGGGGCCGGGAGCCAGCGCCTGAGGCCCGACAAATCCAAGGATCCGAATACCAACATGCCCTCGGTGTGGCACCCACACCGCACCGAGGTTTTGCCCAAAATTTGGAGAAACCGCAATGACAACAACAAACTCCGGGCTGGCAAGAGCCCTGTCCGTGGCAGCCGCGGTCAAGCTTGCGTGTGTGTCGTCCGCCGCTGCGGCGTTCGATTTTCAGATTTACGAGATCGACGCGTCGTTCAGTACCACGCTCACCGCCGGCACCGCGTATCGGCTGGAGGACCCGGACAAAGACCTGATTTCCCAAGGCAACCTCGGCCCCGAGTTCGCCTACAGCGACACCGGGGCGTCGTCCAACAACTTTGACGATGGCAACCTGAATTTCGACAAGGGCGATCCGTACTCCACCATCCTGCGCGGTCGCAGTGAGCTGTTTCTTGACTATGTCCCGGACAGCGACACCCTGACCCGGGTCGGGGCGCTGGTTCGCGCCAGTTACTATTACGACCACGAACTCAAGGACAATCCCAGAGCCACAGATCCGGTCGGGCAGCGACGGGAACTGAACGAGGAGGCAAAAGACAACGCCTCCGGCATCGACCTGCTGGATGCCTACGTGTTCTCCGACTGGTACTTCGGTAACACGCCGGCCACGCTCCGGTACGGTCGCCAGGTGGTGAACTGGGGCGAAAGCACGTTCATTCTGGGCGGCATCAATGCCGTTAATCCCATCGATGTCCCGGCCTTCCGTGCGCCGGGGGCCGAGCTGAAGGACGTGCTGCTGCCGGTCGAAATGCTGTACGGTTCTGTCGGCGTTACCGACGAACTCACCCTTGAGGCCTTTGTCCAGACCGATTGGGAGCCGTTCCGCATTGACGATTGCGGTACCTTCTTCTCCACCGCCGATGTCGCCGCCGACGGTTGTGGCCCGGTGTTGCTGGCCGGCCAGGTGCCCGATTCCCAGGCACTGGATGAAGGGTTTATCGCACCCAGACTGGGCGATAAAGAACCCGGCGACAAAGACCAGTTCGGGGTCGCGGCCCGCTGGTACGTGACCGACCTGGATGCCGAGCTGGGTTTCTACTACACCCGCTATCACAGCCGCCTGCCGTACATCAGTGGCGTCGTCAACAACCCGTCCTCACCGGAGCCGAACCAGTACAGCGATCCGGACAAACCGAACGCCCGGTTCCCGTCTTACTTCATCGAATACCCTAAGGGCATTGATCTGTTCGGCATCAGCTTGAACACCACGTTGCCGACCGGCACCTCGCTGGGCGCGGAGTACAGCTTCCGCCCGAACCTGCCGATCCAGTGGAACACCTTCGAGCTGATCTACGGTGGACTGCAACAACGGGGGCCGGACGGCCAGGTTGTTAGCAAGCTGGAACAGCGCGAACGGGCAAAGGGGTACAACTACGCCGGCGATGCGGTGGAAGGTTACGACCGCTACAAAGTGTCCCAGGCCCAGGCCACCGTCATTCACTTCATCGACCGGGTCATGGGTGCCGCACGGTTCATCATCGTCGGTGAAATCGGCGCGACTTACGTGCACGACCTGCCCAGCCTCTCCGAAGCCCGTTATGGCCGGTCCGGTATCTGGGGTGTCGGCCCGGTGCCGCTCGACGGCGCCAGCTTCGCCGGGGACTACTGCAGCGAAAGCCCCGATCCCAATGACGACACCCAGCGTCTCAATATCAACCCCAGCAACTGCACGAACGATGGCTTCACAACGTCGTTCTCATGGGGCTACCGCACGCTGTTCGTGTGGGACTACCCGAACGCCTTTGCCGGCATCAATCTGCGTCCGAAGTTGTTCTTCTCGCACGACGTGAAAGGTTATGCCCCGGACCCCGGCGGCAACTTCAAGGAGGGCAACAAGTCCATCGGGCTTGGCCTGGAGGCCAGCTATCAGAACGCCTACAAAGCCTC
Organism: Marinobacter sp.; assembly: GCA_052031225.1. Classification (GTDB taxonomy): domain Bacteria; phylum Pseudomonadota; class Gammaproteobacteria; order Pseudomonadales; family Oleiphilaceae; genus Marinobacter. The sequence continues at coordinate 1,943 of JBPEXU010000054.1, forward strand.
GCTCAGTTACACCAACTATTTTGGCGGCGACTTTAACGAAACCAACGACCGGGACTTCGTTGCCGCATCCGTTTCCTACTCGTTCTAACTTAGGAGGTACTGCACTATGAAACGTCTACAAGCTCTGTTGTGCACTATGGTGACCGGAACGGTGCTGATCGCCGGGCCGGCCCAGGGCGCGGTTTCCACCGAGGAGGCTGCAAAACTCGGCACCACGCTGACCCCAATGGGCGCCGAGAAGGCGGGAAATGGCGATGCCATACCAGAGTGGACGGGCGGTCTGACCACCCCGCCTGCGAACTACAAGGGCGATGGCCGCTACCTGAACCCTTTCCCGAACGATCAGGAGCTGTTCCGGATCGACAAGAGCAACGTGGATCAGTACGCGGACAACCTGACCCCGGGGCAGATTGCGATGATCCAGAAGTACGATAGCTACTTCATTCCGGTCTATCCGACCCGGCGCACCGGTGCTTACCCAGACGCCATCGAGGCCCAGACCAAGGAAAATGCCACCCGAGTATCGCTGGTGGAAAGCGGCAACGGGCTTGAAAACTACCAGACCGCCATTCCGTTCCCCATTCCACAAAATGGCCTGGAAGCGATTTTCAACCACATCACCCGCTATCGCGGTGGCTCCTTTGTCCGCAATGTGGCTCAGGTAACACCGCAGGAGAACGGCGATTTCAGCCCGGTGAAGTTCACCGAATTCTTCACCGAGCGGGTGGCCTTGGAGGACTACGATCCGAACGAAGATCCCAACGTCATGTTCTACTTCAAACAGCTGATTACCGCACCGTCGCGGCTGGCGGGCAATGTGCTGCTGGTGCACGAAACCATCAACCAGGTCAAGGAGCCGAGGCGGGCGTGGCTGTACAACTCCGGGCAGCGCCGGGTCCGCAGGGCACCGAACGTAGCGTACGACGGCCCGGGCACGGCAGCGGATGGTCAGCGCACCTCTGACAACCTGGACCTCTACAACGGCGCTCCGGACAAGTACAACTGGGAGCTCAAGGGCAAGAAAGAAATCTACATTCCCTACAACTCGTACGAGTTTGCCCGGGCCGATCTGAGCTACGACGACATCATTCAGCCGGGCCACGTCAACCAGGAGCTGGCGCGCTACGAGCTGCATCGGGTCTGGCACGTGACCGCCACCCTGAAGGCGGGTGAGCGTCATATCTACAAGAAGCGCGATTTCTATATCGACGAAGATACCTGGCAGATCGCAATCGTCGACCACTACGACGGTAAGGACAACCTGTGGCGGGTGGCCGAAGCGCACGCGATGCAGATCTACGATGCCGTGATTCCGGCCTATGCGTTCGAGACGCTTTACGATCTGATGTCCGGCCGTTATCTGGTGATGGGGCTCACCAATGAAGAGGACGAACCCTACACCTACGGCACCAAAGCCAGCTCCAGGGAGTACACGCCGGCGGCCCTGCGGAGAGCCGGCGTGCGTTAATCCGGTCCGCCGACTCAATCAGCGGCAGG
>JBPEXU010000055.1:0-4510 GCA_052031225.1 Marinobacter sp.
ACGAATGTCGAGACTGAGGAAGTGAGCGTCTAGGTCTATGAGGTTTCAAGCGCCGGAAAGCCTGTCTGAACAGATCGCCCAGCATCTCGGGCAGCGTATCATCACTCGTGACCTCAAACCCGGGGAACGAATTCAGGAACTGAAGGTGGCCGGGGAGCTCAACGTCAGTCGGGGCTCGGTTCGGGAAGCCTTGTTGATCCTCGAGCGTCGGCATCTCGTTGATATTTTCCCCCGGCGCGGTGCGGTGGTGTCGGCGCTGACCAAGGCCAGCGTGAACGCCCTGTACGATATCTACATCGATCTGCTTTGCATGTTGGGGCGCAAAGTGCTGGAACGCTGGTCTGGCGAAGAACTGGGCGGTGTGATGAGCCAGGTCCGGGAACTGCAGGCGGTGATCGACGCGCTCAACTCGGGCAGCCCCGATGCCGCCGAACAGGTCATTGACGCCGGCTTTGGCGTGATGCGCTATGCCTACGGCCTGGTGGAGAACCCCTTCCTCGAAGAAACGCTCGAAAACTTCCGGCCCGCGATCAGTCGGACCTACTATGTGGCGCTTGCGCATTTTCAGGAAGAGATCGGGGAAACGGCCCGGTTTTTCCAGCAGCTGGCCGAGGCTGCCAAAGCGGGAGACGCGGAGCGCCTCGAGGCTGTGATCCAGGCGTTTGGTGAGCACCAGCGTCAGCAGGTGCTGAGCATCCTGCAGGAGGAAGACGCCTGATATGCGCCTGAAATCGATCAAGCTGGCCGGCTTCAAGTCGTTCGTTGACCCGACGACCGTACCTTTCCCCTCCAACATGACCGCCGTGGTCGGCCCGAACGGCTGTGGCAAGTCCAACATTATTGACGCCGTTCGCTGGGTAATGGGGGAAAGCTCCGCCAAGTACCTGCGGGGCGAATCCATGACCGACGTCATCTTCAACGGCTCCAGTGCCAGAAAGCCGGTTGGCCAGGCATCCATTGAGCTGGTGTTTGACAACAGTGACGGCTCGGCGCCGGGCGAATTCGCCAAGTTCAACGAAATCTCGGTGCGACGCCGAGTTTCCCGCGAAGGCCAGTCGGAGTATTTCCTCAACGGTTCGAAGTGCCGGCGCCGGGACATCACCGACCTGTTTCTGGGCACCGGGTTGGGGCCGCGCAGCTACGCCATTATTGAGCAGGGTATGATTTCCCGGCTGATCGAGGCCAAACCGGAAGAGCTGCGTATTTACATCGAGGAAGCGGCCGGGATTTCAAAGTACAAGGAGCGCCGCCGGGAAACCGAGAACCGGATTCGCCGTACTCAGGAAAACCTGGAACGCCTGACCGATCTGAGGGATGAGCTGTCCCGCCAGTTACAGCACCTCGAACGCCAGGCCGCCGCCGCCGAGAAGTACAAAGCGTACAAGCAGGAGGAGCGCCAGAAAAAGGCCGAGTTGACCGTTCTGCGCTGGCAAACGCTCGATAACGACCTGCAAACCTGGCGCGGCAAAATTCGCGACACCGAGCTTGAACTCGAGAAACAGCTGACCGAGCGGGTCAGTCTGGAATCCTCATTGGAAGCCCTGAGAACCGGGCATCAGGAGCGCACCGAACACTTTAACCGGGCCCAGGCCCGGTATTACGAAGCCGGCGCCGATATTGCCCGAATTGAGCAGAGTCTCGAGCATCAGCGCGAACGCGGCCGGCAGATAGCCGCTGAGCTGGATCAGGCCCTGGCGAATCAGCGGGAACTGATGCGGGAACTGGAGCAGGATGAGGAAAAACTCGCCAGCATCCAGGAAGAACTGGACATGCTGGAGCCGGAGCAGGAGGCCCTGGCGATTCGCTCCGAGGAGTCGGGCGAGAAACTCCAGCAGGCCGAAGACGCCATGGCCGATTGGCAGCAACGCTGGGAAGCGTTCAGCGCCCGCGCCTCCGATGCGCGCCGGCAGGCCGAGCTGGCGCAATCGCGCATCCGCTCCATCGAGCAAGCCATTGACCAGCTTCAGAGCCGGAAGAAAAAACTGGAAGACGAGCGTGAACTGCTCGAAGGTCAGGTAAACCGGGACGAACTGGAGGCCTTGCGGGAGCAACAGGAAACGCTCGAAATGCAGCGCGAAGAGGCCGCCGAGCGCATTGCCGATATTCAGGAGGAATTGCACGAGGCGCGTCAGCAACAGCGCGAAGCTGAGCAGGTGGTTACCGATGAGCGCCAACGTGTACAAAGCCTGCGGGCATCCCTTGAGTCTCAGCAGGCGTTGCTTGATGAGCAATTAGGCAGCCAGGACGACGCGTTGCAGTCCTGGTTATCCGAACACGGCTTGAGCGACGCTCCCCGGGTGGCTGCTCGGCTACAGATTGACGACGGCTGGGAGTTTGCGGTTGAACAGGTTATCGGCCGGTTCACGCAGGGGCTGGCGTTGCCCGGCCTGGATCCGGTGAACGAGGCGCTACACAGCGCACCCAAAGGGCTGGCCGTGGTGGCGGATGGCGCGGGCGGCGCCGTAGCAAAAACGGGGCTGGCGGCGCATGTTCGGGGCGTTCCGGCCATTCAGTCGCTACTGGCTCAGATTGAGACCGCAGAGTCGTTGGCCGAGGCGCTGGCGGCACGTTCGCAACTGCAGTCCGGTCAAAGCATTGTGACCCGGGATGGGGTCTGGGTTGGTCCCGACTGGCTGCTGATGCCGGATTCGGACGCCGGTCAGGTGGGCGTCATCGAGCGCCAGAAGAAAGTTGCCCAGCTCACCACCGAGCTCGCCGAAGCGGAACAACGCTTCGCCGGGGCAGAGGATCGGCTCGAGCAGTGCCAGGAACGCTACGAACGTGCCGAAGCGGCCCGGGACGAAGCGCAGGCCCGTCTGGCGGACGCCGAGCGGGAGCTCAGCCAGCTTAACTCAAGGGTCAGCGGTCTCAAGGCCCGAGCGGAGCAGATTGATGCCCGGCTCCGGCGGATCACCGACGATTTGTCTGATCTTGCGGAAAATCTCGACGAGCATCATGAACAGTTGTTCGAGGTTCGGGAAGAATGGCAGCAGGCATTGGCGTCCACGGAAGACAGCGACGAGGAAAAGGAGCGCCTGCTGGAGCAGCGGGATCGGCTGCGGGAAAACCTCGACCGCCTGCGTCAGGAAGCCCGGCACGATCGTGACCGGTCGCATCAGTTGCAGTTGCAGGTGCAGAGCCTGAACAGCCAGCGCGAGGGCCTGCGCCAGACCATCGACCGGATGCAGATGCAGAAAGAACGGCTGGAGGAGCGTCTGGAAATCCTGCGCGAATCCCGGGAGGGCGCGGAAGAGCCGATCGAAGATCTCCAGATGCAGCTTGAAGGGCTGCTGGATCGGCGCCTCGCCGAAGAGGAAAAACTGTCGGCGGCCCGGGACGCGCTGGAGGAGATTGACCGCGAGGTACGGGAAAAGGAGCAGTCGCGCAGCCGCACCGAACACCAGATCCAGGATGTTCGGTCCCGGTTGGAAAAACTTAAAATGGAATCCCAGGCACTGGAAATCCGGTCCGCCAACCACATCGAACAGTTGAAAGAACTGGATGTCAGGCTTCAGGAGGTACTGGATCAGCTGCCGGAGGGGGCCAACGAGAAAGACTGGGCTGAGGAACTGGAGCGTATTGGCAACCGCATCCAGCGCCTTGGTGCGATCAACCTGGCCGCGATCGAGGAGTACCAGGTCCAGAGCGAGCGGAAAACCTACCTCGACAGCCAGCATGAAGATCTGATGGAGGCGCTGGAAACCCTCGATAACGCCATCCGCAAGATAGACCGGGAGACCCGGCAGCGTTTTAAGGAAACCTTCGATCAGGTCAACAACGGCTTGCAATCACTGTTTCCAAAGGTATTCGGTGGCGGCAGCGCCTATCTGGAGCTGACCGGCGATGATCTGCTGGAAACCGGGGTTGCCATCATGGCGCGCCCCCCGGGTAAGAAAAACAGCACCATTCACCTGTTGTCCGGTGGCGAAAAAGCGCTGACGGCGATTGCCCTGGTGTTTTCGATTTTCCAGCTCAACCCGGCGCCATTCTGCATGCTGGATGAGGTGGATGCGCCGCTGGACGACGCCAACGTGGGCCGTTATGCCAACATGGTTAAGGAAATGTCCAAGCAGGTGCAGTTTATCTACATCACCCACAACAAGATTGCGATGGAGATGGCTGACCAGCTGATGGGCGTGACCATGCACGAACCCGGTTGTTCGCGCCTGGTGTCGGTGGACGTGGAAGAGGCCGCCGCCCTGGCCGAGGCCTAGCACCGGCTGGCGAAAAATGCGGCAAGCATGACAATCCCGCCATCTGCATCGGTGGTGCGTTGTATTCATCACGGGCTTTTCTTAGAGTAGCAACATTACAGATTCTGCAGACAGGACAGCAGCCTTATGTCACTTAGGGAATGGTTAATCGCCATAGGTACCCTGATTATCATTGGCATTGTGATCGATGGCATTCGCCGAATGCGCCGAGCGCGCAAGGAATCGATGGCCATTTCCTCCGGCATGGGGGCCGATGAGCTGGCGGCTTCGCCGCTTGAGGAGGATTACAATCCGGA
>JBPEXU010000056.1:0-25280 GCA_052031225.1 Marinobacter sp.
CACCCCCATTTACCGGAGGCGGGGCGACCGATCCCGCTCCGGTAATCCTGTGTTGCGCTACTCGACGGTCGCAGCAACGATGGCGTATTCGTGATTGTGGGGCTCGATCAGACAGCCATGCAAGGCCACGATGGCGTCCTCGAACTTGTCGTCGTCGACCACGAACTGAATGTCGACCTGGCGCATGCACTGGTGCATCGCCAGCACATTGACGCCCTGATCCGCCAGCGCATTGACCGAGCGTGCCAGGATGCCCGGCACCTTCATATCGCTGCCAATGGCCGACACCAGCGACACCTTGCGGGTGTTGATTTCGGCGTTGGGAAACTCTTCCTTGAGCGCCTTCACCACCCGTTTCACGTGCTTGAGCGTGCTGTCGACATAGTGGGTGATGGTATTGGCGTTGGTGTCCTTGGACATGAACCGCACCTTGTACCGGCTCAGCACGTCCAGAATTTTCCGGTCCGACCCCGGCTCGCCCTGCATGTCCTGATCGAACACCTCGATGGCGAACACGCCTTTGGCGCCGGCGATGATCTCCACCTGGGGCTTTTCGCTGACGTAGTCGCCAGTGATCAGGGTGCCGGTGTGTTCCGGCTCAAAGGTGTTCATCACCCGCAGCGGGATTTCGTTCTGGCGCAGGCCCTTGCCGGCGCGGGGGTGAATCGCCTCCATACCCAGGTTGGCGAGCTGGTCGGCGACGTCGTAATTGGTCCGGCCCAGCGGCACCACTTTGTCCTCACCGACGATTTTCGGGTCGGCGGAACTGAGGTGATACTCCTTGTGAATGATCGCTTCGCGGGCATTGGTGATTACCGCCACCCGGCTGAACGTCATTTCGCTGTAGCCGCGATCAAAGGTCCGCATCAGGCCTTCCTTGCACTGGGCGTAACCGGTCACGATCGGCAACTCCCGGCTCAGGTCGACGTTATCGAAGGCCTGGCGAAGCTTGTCATCCAGGGGCAGCAACTCACTGTCGCGCCAGCCGGTCAGGTCGACAAACCGGGCGTTGATGCCTTCCTGCTGAAGCTTCAGCGCGGTATTGAACGCGCTGTGCGCCTCACCAATCCCCGCCAGCATTTCCCGCACCGTCAGCAGGTGCTCTTCGAGCTGGAACTGGCCGTAGGAACACAGCCGCTGAAGGTCGATCAGGCAGCCCCGAACGCCCTCGATGCGGTCGGTAATGAACTGGTCCGCCTGCTGCCGGAGCATCGGGTCTTCGAACAGTTCGGCGTTGATGTCGGTGAGAAACTTCACCAGTTTGGTGAGATCGTCACCCCAGGCCCAGTCCGATTCGGCATCGGCAAACAGGGCGTAAACCCCCGGTTCGCCGGTTTTCTTGTGTTCGAGCAATTCGTTGGTCACGCCGCCGTAGGCGGACACCACGAAAATGCGCTGGTAGAGCTCATCCTTGCTGCGATCGCCGATGATGATGTTGTCGCGGACCGCCTCGTAGTTACTCATCGAGGTGCCGCCGATCTTTTCCACGGTATGCTGTGCAGTGGTCATAACGGTGCCTTTGCTATCCTGCAGAAATCGGTTGTGGAGGGGTGGGGCGCCTTACGACGCCTCACTGACACCTTCCTGCATGATTTCATCCACGCTTTCCGCCAGCAGCGCGACGCCCTTACGCAGGTCGTCTTCGCTGGTGGTCAGCGGCATCAGGCACTTGATGACCTCGTCGTTCGGGCCGCTGGTCTCGATGATCAGGCCACGCTCGAACGCCCGCTTGGTGATCGGACCGGTCAGATCCGCGTTCTTGGCCTCAATGCCACGCATCATGCCGCGGCCCTTGAGCTTGAATTCGCCCGGGTACTTGTCGCAGATCGCCTGCAGGGCATCGCCGAGCACCTTGGTCTTGGCTTTGACCTCGTTCGCGAAGGCATCGTCTTTCCAGTAGGTTTCGATCGCCGTGCGGGCGGTGATAAACGCCATGTTGTTCCCACGGAAGGTACCGTTGTGTTCGCCCGGGTCCCAGACATCCAGCTCCGGCTTGAACAGCACCAGCGCCATCGGCAGGCCATAGCCGCTGAGGGATTTGGACACGGTAACAATGTCCGGTGTGATGCCGGCGAACTCGAAGCTGAAGAACTCACCGGTGCGGCCGTTACCGGCCTGGATATCGTCCAGAATCAGCAGAATGTCGTGCTTTTTGCACAGCTGCTCCAGGCCCTTCAGCCACTCGGCGCGGGCGGCGTTCAGGCCGCCTTCGCCCTGCACCGCTTCCACGATCACCGCCGCCGGCAGCTCAACCCCGGAGGAATTGTCGGACAGCACCTTGTCCATGATTTCCAGGGTGTCGACATCCTCGCCCAGGTAACCGTCGTAGAACATGAAATCGACGCCGGTCAGCGGCACACCGACACCGCCACGGTGGTGCTGGTTACCGGTGGCCGCCACCGCGCCCATGGTGACACCGTGGAAACCGTTGGTGAACGAGATAATGCCGGTACGGCCCTTGACCTTGCGGGCCAGCTTCAGTGCCGCCTCAACACAGTTGGTACCGGTCGGGCCGGTAAACTGCATCTTATAGTCCAGGCCCCGGGGTTCCAGGATGTACTTCTTGTACGACTCCATAAAGTCGTGCTTGGCGGTGGTGAACAGGTCCAGGCCCTGGCTGACACCGTCCGCCTCGATGTACTCGATCAGCGCCTTTTTCAGGATGTCGTTATTGTGGCCGTAGTTCAGGGAACCGGCGCCGGCGAGGAAATCCAGATATTCCTTGCCATCTTCGGTGTACAGATGCGCGTTCTTGGCGCGGTTGAAAATTACCGGGAAGGCACGGCTGTATACCCGTACTTCGGATTCGGTCGACTTAAAAATTTCCATGGTCTTGCCTCTTAGCATGTCAGGTTCGAGGTGAATGTGCGGGCGCCTGTCGGTAAATCGCCGGTCGCGACAGCGCCCCGCACGTGAAATCAGCGTTTGGCGAACGGCCCGATACGGAGCAGGAACTCGGAATCGTGCTGGCCACCAAAATGCCGGTCTTGCTCGAAATGCTCGTGATAGCTGAGCTCGGCTCCCAGATCACGGGCAAAGGAGCGGAACAGCGCCCAGGATGCCTCGTTGTCCGCGGTAATGGTGGTTTCCAGATGGGTCACGTTTTGGCACGCATCCCGGTTCACGATGTCGTTGAGCATGCGTTTGGCGAGGCCCTGACCTCGTCCTTTTTCGTGAACCGCCACCTGCCACACGAACAGGGTGTCGGGCTGTTGGGGTGGGATGTATCCGGAGATAAAACCGACCAGCTCGCCGTCTTTCTCTGCGGCAACGCCGGTATCGGCAAAGTGACTGCACTGCAACAGGTTGCAGTAAATCGAGTTGGGGTCCAGCGGCGGGCATTCCGCCACCAACTGGTGTAGCCGGAAGCCATCCTCCTTCGTCGGTTTACGAAGGGTGATGGCGGTGGTATTCGAACCTTCGGTTGTCATGATTCAGTGCATTCTTCTCTAAAAGTTAGTGCTGAATTATATAGACCACAAAATATATTTCAAGTCGAACGCCCCAATAGCGCCACGACCCCAACAGCCTACGCCAGAGTTCAACACCAACAGGTGACAGCAGAATTAAGATTTGGCAGGAAACAGCAGATCGTCGGGGTCAAGCGAAGTGCCCGCGAGCAGTCGCTGGCGATAAGACAGCGCCGCCGGTGAGCCGGCGGGCCAGAGCCGGTCAAACGACGCCAGCCAGGCGTCCCGGTCGTAATCGACCGGCACCAGAGAAACCCAGAGGCCGTCCCGCTCCAGCCCGGCGACCGGCGCAACCACCGGCTCCGAGGCCCCGATCCGGGTGATCAGTCCGCGCGGATCGCCGCGCAGATTCCCCATACCGGCAGCACCGTTGTTGGCCACCAGACGGGTTCGCCGGCCCACCGAACCGGACCAAAGCACCGGCAGGCAGGTGTGGGTACAGGCGATGACATCGGCGCCGGTGGTCTGGAACCAGTGCCCCAGCTGTGGGTCGTTGCCAGCCGCGAACGCGTCATGGGCCAGGCCCCAGCCGGCCAGGGATTCCGGATCGCCGTGCAGGACCAAAACCTTTAGGCCTCCAAACATCAGGCACCGATACCGGGGCAAGGCGCGCAGCCGGCTCTGCAACGCCGGATGGCGTACCGCCACCGCCTGCAGCCGGGTCATGATCCGGTTGGAACGGTCCACCACGCCCTGGTCGACCGCCTCCGGATACGCGCAACCACAACCGGCGCCCGGCGTCGGCTGGGCCAGCTCGTAATCGACGTTACCGAGAATGCAGCGGTACTGGAGGACACGGCGGTTGATGGCGACAAACAGCTCGTCACAGGCGTTGAACCAGTTGAAGTCGCCGTTGAACACCAGCTCGACCCGCCGATCCCGCTGTTGCTCCAGCGCCACCATCCGTTCGATCTCGTCGAGCGCCTGGATGTTGCCGTAGAGCCCGCCCACCACGTACAGCACATCCGCCGACACCGGCTCCGGTGCCCGACACAAGGTGTCCGGGCGGTAGCGGTAGGCCAGCGGGCACTGACGACCTGCAGTCATGCCGGTCAGACCTCTCCCGGAGCCAGGGTTCGGCCCGCCAGCCGGCGCAGCAGCAACGGCAGGAAGAAGCCCAGGGTGCACAGCAGGAAGCCATAGGCGTTGACCCCCAGCAACAGGGCGTACTTGCCATCGCCGATGGCCCAGCTGGCCGGAATCAGGCCCGCCGCCAGCAGCACGCCCAGGGCCAGCCCGGTCCAGAAACTGAGGTGGAAACTCCACGGCGACCAGCGGGTAAAACCGTAGAACAGAAACACCGGCGCCAGCCCCATAACCATGGTGCCGGAAATGGTGGTGGCCTTGAGAATGTCGGTGCCGGCGAACATCGGCAGGTTGCCGAGCACGGCGAACACGATCATCACCACCGCCCCGACCCGGACGCTCGGCAGCCGCTCGCGCGCGCGCCGGGCCAGGCGCGGCAGATCCACCGCCAGCGACTTGGCCAGCGAGGTGAAGGTGGAATCCAGGGTCGAGCCGGCGGAGGTCATCATCACCACGCTCATAAAGAACAGCGCCGCCAGGCCCAGCGACTGCCCTACCGCCGCCGGCGCATTGCCCATGGCGTCGATGCCATTCAGCCGGGCATGAACCCCGACCAGACTGAACACAAACACCGCCACAAAGCCGAGCAGGCCGGCCACGACGAAGCTTTTCAGCATGGTTTTCTCACGATTGACGAAGCCCCGGTCGGTCATCACCGGATCGTGGAACGGATAACTGAACATCTGCAACAACGCCACCAGCAACAGATCCAGCCCGGCCCCAAGCCGGAACTCGCCGTCGCTCAGCAGCGCCTGAGCGCCGTTGCCGGGCACGATCAGGAACAGCACCGCACCGACGAAGAACACAAACACCACCGCCTGAATCACGTCGGTGAAAATCGACGACCGCAGCCCGCCCTTGAGGCTGTAGGCCAGAGTAAAGAACGTGAACACCATGGCGGCGGTGTAATACGGCCACTGCCCGGGCTGCCCGAAATAGCCACCGACCACCGCGGTGTTGCTCCAGACCTCGTTGTACAGACGGATCAGAATCGCCGCCGCAAACGCCAGCGCCGCCAGCCGGCCAAACCGGGAGGTCAGAAACTCCTGCAGACTGCGGGCCCCGGTCTGAGTCCGGATCAGGTAGATGATGTAGCCGGCGACCGGAATCGACAGCCAGTAGCTGGCGTAGGCCAGGCCACCGACCACGCCATAGGCGGCGCCCAGGTTGGCGGCGTTGGTCACCGACTTGGCAAAAATCCAGCTGATGAAAATGCTGGCGGTCAGTGACCACTGACCGACCGGATTGCCGTGGTCATCGGCGCCCTTGTAAAACGACTCCGCAGTCCGGCTCTTCGGCGACAGCGCATACATCACCACGCCGTACACCAGCAAAAAGCCCCAGAACAGGGCAGCTTCAAAAGTTGTCATCTTTCAGTTCCATCCGTCCATTCTGATAAACGCACCAAAGCCGGTGCGGTTCGTGGGGCTGAGTGTTTTTCCGCCAGGAAAAGATGTCTGAGCGCAGCGAGTTCTTTTTCCAAGGAAAAACACTCGGCGCCGCGAACTGCCATTCCGAAATCGGCCATGCCAAAACTCAGCCCGGCGCCGAACAACTCGCCCCATACCGGTAACAGGAAAAACACCGGTGATGCCGCAACATGATCCGCTCATCCAGACTCTCGGCCAGGGTGCCGCCAAGATCGTACTGCGGGTCGTCGTCCACCAGCGTGCAGGCGTAGACCCGAACCCGGTCGCCTTTCTTCACCAGCATCCGGGTGTAGGTGCACATGAAATGGGCCCGGCTTTCGGGCGTCGGGTATTTTTCCATGCAGGTTTCGGTGATTTCCGGGCTGCCGTCCTCCGTTCCCGGCGGGCCGAGATCGGGAAACGCGGTAAAGGCCAGATCCTCGCGAATGCCGTGGTCCCGGAAAATCGCCCGGAACGCCGCTTCGACCTCGCCGGCCACCTCGCCCGGATCGGTCTGGCGCGCGATGGAGACCTTGAAACCGCTGTCGAGCAGCCAGCGGATGCCGTCCAGAGCCTTGTCAAAACTGCCGTCGCCTCGGTCCTGGTCGTGCCGCGCCCGGTCCGGAAAGTCCAGACTGACCCGGAAATGAATCGGGTAGGGGTTGTCGAGCAGCGGCAGCACCTGATGCCGCCGTTTCAGCAGCGGGTCGGTGGCGTTGGTGAGCACGAAACAGGGCCGGTGCCGGCTGGCGTAATCCAGGATCGCGACGAAGTCCCGGATCACGAACGGCTCGCCGCCGGTGAAGGAGAACTGCTCCACCCCCAGCGCCAGGGCCTCATGAATAAACGGCCGCACATCGGCCAAGGTCATGCCCGGAATCCGGCCATCGCCGGGTTTCGAGCCCTCCAGACAGAACGGACAGGCCAGATTGCAGGCGGTACCGGTGTGAATCCAGAGCTCCTTGAGCCGGTCGGCATCGATGTAGCCCCGGGGCTCGCCGGCCCGGGTGTGGGTCCAGCTGTCCCGAGCTCTGGGTTCAAGGATCTCCACAGCCGGAATGCGTTTACGCGTTCGGGGAAACTCGGTCAGGGGCATAGCGGCTCCTCAGTGATGACGGACATTGGCCTCGGCCAGCGATGATTTGTCGGTACCGGCAGCGCCCGGGCGGGGCTTACCCCGGCGCCAGCGGTGCAGTTTTTCCAGCAACGTCAGGACGGTGGCCGGCGCGTGCGCGCGCTTCCATTCGCCCGCGGCGTACTTGGCGGCCTCGTTCCAGGTCGGATAGGGGTGGATGGTGCCGAGAATCTTGTTCAGCCCCAGGCCGTGTTTCATCGCCAGGGTGAACTCCGCCAGAATCTCACCGGCCCGGGACCCCACCACCACGGCACCGAGAATCTTGTCTTTCCCCGGCGCCGTCAGCACCTTGATGAAACCCTGGTCCTCGCTCTCGGCGATGGCCCGATCCAGATCGTCCAGGCCGTAGCGGGTCACCTCGTAGTCGATGCCCTGAGCCTGGGCTTCGGCTTCGCTGAGGCCGACCCGGGCCACCTCCGGGCTGGTGAAGGTGACCCAGGGCATCACCCGGTAATCAACCCGGAACCGCCGGAACTGACCAAACAGGCCGTTCACCGCCGCATACCAGGCCTGATGCGCGGCGGCGTGGGTGAATTGGTAGGGCCCGGCGACATCGCCACAGGCGAACACATTGGGGTAGCGGACGCTCAGGTCGTCGTCCACCGGCACCGTACCGTTCGATTCGGTCTGGACCCCGATCCGCTCCAGCCCCAGGCCGTCGGTGTTGGCGGCCCGGCCAACCGCCACCAGCACCTGATCGAAGGGAATCCGCACCGTCTCGCCCTCGTGCTCGCAGTAAGCGACCTTCTCACCGTCCTCGATGCGGAATTCGGTGGCGGCGTGGTTTAGCCGCAGATCGATGCCGTCGGCCCGGAACTGATCCATCACCACCTGGGCGACGTCGGCGTCTTCCCGGCCCAGGATGCGCTCCGAACGCTCCACCTGGGTCACCTTGGACCCCAGTCGGGCGAAGGCGTGCGCCAGCTCGGAACCGATCGGGCCGCCGCCCAGCACCAGCAGGCGTTCCGGCTGCTCGCGCAGGGCCCAGAGGTTGTCCGAGGTGAGCGGGTTCATCTCCGCCAGCCCCGGAATCGGCGGCACCGCCGGTTTACCGCCGGTGGCAATGATGATGCTGCGGGCGGTCAGCCGCTGCCGGCGGCCATCGTTGTGCTCGACTTCCACCTCCCAGGGCGAGACAAAGTGGGCGCTGCCGGACAGGCAGTCCACCCCCAGTTTGCGATAGCGCTCCGGCGAATCGTGCGGCTCGACCTTGGCAATGATGCCCTGCACCCGTTCCATGATGGTACGGAACGAGCCTTTCACCGGCACCGACTCCAGGCCGTAGCGGTTGGCGTGACGCAGGGTATCGGCGGCCTTGGCGCTGCGGATCAGGGCCTTGGACGGGACACAACCGGTGTTCAGGCAGTCGCCGCCCATTTTGTCCCGTTCGATCAGCGCCACCCGGGCCTTGACCGCGGCGGCGATGTAGGCGGACACCAGGCCGGCCGAGCCAGCGCCGATGACGATCAGGTTGTAGTCAAAATGCGCCGGCTTCTGCCAGCCCCGGTACACCCGGCGGCGCCGCACGGCCCCGACCAGAAACTTGGCGATCAGCGGGAACAGCCCGAGCAGGGCAAAGGACAGCAGCAGGTCGGCGGAGACGATGTCGGCGGTGGACTCGATCTGCGCCAGCTGGGTGCCGGCGTTGACGTACACAAAGGTGCCCGGCAGCATGGCCGCCCAGCTCACCAGCGCGTAGGTGCGCAGCTTCATGCTGGTCAGCCCCATCGCCAGGTTGATCAGGAAAAACGGAAACACCGGCACCAGGCGCAGGGTGGCCAGATAGAAGGCGCCGTCTTTTTCGATGCCGCGGTCCATGCGCGCCACCGTGTCCCGGTATTTTTCCTTCAGGGTATCGCGCAACAGGAACCGGGCCACCAGAAACGCCAGCGAGGCGCCGATGGTGGACGCCACCGACACCACCGCCAGGCCGTAGAGATTGCCAAAAAACGCGCCGCCGGCCAGGGTCATGATCGCGGCACCGGGCAGCGACAGCGCCGTGACCAGGACATAGATCAGGCCATAGCCCGCCACCGCCAGCAGCCGATTGGCCTCAATCCAGCCGGCCAGGGTCGCCTGATGGTGCTGAAGATTCTCCAGCGTCAGCAGCCGATGGCCGTCAACACCGATAAACACGGCAATCAGGGCCGCAATGACTACAATGAGGATGAGCTTCGATCGCTTCATGTCTAACCTGTGTCCAAGATGGATGAATGATCATACGTACCTGTCATTCCGACACGATCACCGTCCGGATGTTACAGCTGCCAGCAGCCTGTTTTTGAATGGTTATTCAGGCTACCGGAACTTTCCGCCGGATCGAAGCACTATACAGGGAGACGCTCCCCTGTGACGCAACCAACGGATAGGACACCATGCACGCACCGGATCAGCCCCCTGCCGAGCAACAACTCATCCAGGACCTTCAGGCCGGAGATTCCAGCGCCTACCGCACCGCGGTCAAACAGTTCACGCCCGGCATGCTCGCCGTGGCCCGGTATTATCTGGATCGCTCCAGCGCCGAGGAGGTGGTGCAGGACTGCTGGGTCACGGTGATTGAGGCGATCCAGACCTTTGAAGGCCGGTCCGGCCTCAAAACCTGGCTGCACCGGATCGTCGCCAACCGCTGCAAGAACAAGTTGCGCACCGCGCACCGGGAAGTGGCTGCCGATTTTGGCGAGCCGCTGGACCCGGACCTGGCCGAGCGCTTCAACGCCAGCGGGCGATGGGCGTCGCCGCCCAAGCTGCGGTTCGACGAAACCGCCGACGCCCTGCTGGAAAACGGCGCCCTCAGCGACTGTCTCGACAAACACCTGAGCGCCTTGCCGGAGAATCAGCGTTCCGCCCTGATCCTGTACGAAGCCCACCAGCACAAATCGGACGATGTGTGTAACATACTGGGCGTCAGTGCATCCAATCTCAGGGTCATGCTGCACCGGGCCCGGCAGCGGATTTTTCTGATGGTGGAGACGTTTCAGGAGACGGGCGAATGCTGATGTGCCGCGAGCTGGCAACCCTCGCCAGCGACTACATCGACGGCGAGTTGCCGTGGCACCGGGCGCTGTCGGTGAAGATGCACCTGGCCATGTGCCGGCATTGCCGGTCGTTCATTGGCAACCTGCGCGCCAGCACGGCACTGATTCAGGGCCACTCCTCCGGCCAGGTCAACGACGAGCTGATTCGCCGGATCGACCAGCAGGTCGCGCAGGCGCTGGCCCAGCGCAAACGCGACCGCTAGCGGGTCAGGCCGACAGTCGGCGCGTACGCGCCCGTAACCGCCGGTCCTGCTCGCGGACCAGAACGCCGGCCCAGCTTTCCACATCGATCGGCACGGTGCCGGTGATTTCCAGCGCCCGATCCTCCAGGGTATCGGTGAGCGAGCCCGGCCAGGCCTGAAGCACGTGATCCCGATGCCGCAACAGCGCCTCGATCTGCGGCCGGAAACAGCGCACCATCGCGGTGATCCAGCGATTCACCGGCCAGCTCGGATGGGCGTGATCGATCTCGAACCGGTCCAGCACCGCAATCAGGCTTTGGGCCGGCAGCCAGCTTTCATCCGTCACCCAGCGATTGACCGCGAACAAATCGGTCGGATAACCCCAGGCGTCCATGGCAATGGCGATCAGGTGGGCGACACGGTCCTCACCGTCCGGCCCGAGCACCGGCCGCTGGTCCGGTGGCAGCGCCCGGTCCCGCAGGAACAGGTGGAAATGCCCGTGTTCGTCGTGATCGTCACGATGGGCGTGGTAGTAGTACTGGGACGCGGAGTCCCGGTCAAAGACATCGCCTTCGGGGTAGTGATCCATCTCATAGAACGGGCCCTGGCCCTTGAGGACTTCCCCCACCACATTCAGGCCGGCCTTTTCCAACACCCGGTAGCATTCCCTGAGTTCATCAACCGCGTCCAGGCAACGCTGGATCTCCCGATCGCTCAGCCGATGCAGGGGCGGCATAGTCAGTTCGGTCATGGTGCACTCCTTAGGCCAGCCACCGGCACAATTGCACCGGTGGCCGGCGAACAGGCGGCCGCTCAGGCCGCAGGGTCACTGCGCGCCGCATTTACCGCCTTTCAGGGCGCAGGGATTGGCTTTGGCACCGCATTTGCCGCCCGCCGCGCACGGATTGCAGCCCTTGGTGGCGCAGGGATTACAGCGTTTTTTCACCGCACACGGGTTACAGCGCTTGGCGGCGCAGGGGTTTTTGCTCGCGCACGGGTTCTTCCCGGCGCAGGGATTGCAGCCGGCTTTGCACTGCTGACTGCCCCGGCACTTGCCCTTGCAGGGCGAACAGGCGCCACAGCCGGCGAAGGCCGCCCCGCCTCCGCCCAGGAATGCCGCACTGACCAGAGCGGCAGACCACCAGGTGGTGCGGCGATGCTCGTGTTGATGTCGGATCGCTGTGCGTAAAGGATGGATAGTAGACATGGTCTCTCTCCCTGATTCATTCATTGTCGTCCGGGTGCGATGGCACCCGCAGCCGCGCACTCGGCGCGGATACCAGGGAGACACTTGAGCAAGTCAACTATTACACCAGCCGGTGCAATTAATCGGCGCTGTAGATCCGGGTCTGCGGATGAAAGGCGTACCAGGCGAACCAGAAGGCCCGAACGCCCGGCAACAGGCGCCCGTCCCGGTCCCGTAGCTCGGCACTGGGACCGGTGGGGTCGTAGTGCACCGTCACCGTCTGCCCGCCCACCTCGGCGGTCACGGTCGGAACGCCGCTGCGGGCCAGCTCTGGAAACGGCCAGACCATGGCATCGCCGTTATGGGCGTAGCCCAGCACCCAGGTTTTCGGATGATAGCGGCGGCTGGACTGGGAGACCGGGAAATACAGCCGCTCGGAGCGGTCGTAATTGCCATAGGGGGACTTGCGGTAATCCCGGCCGTAACCGGTGTCGGTGGACAACACCAGCCCCTCCGCCCCCACGCGCTGCCGCCAGCGCTCAAAGCGTTCGTGGCGGATGGCGATCGGCGCCAGGCGCTTGCCCGCCATCGGCCCGGCCACCGCCCGGCCCTCAATCTGGGACCAGAGCGACTCGGTCTGGTGGTCGTACATCAGCAAGTCACTGTTGTAGAGCAGGCCGGACACGCCAAAGGTCAACGCGCGGCCGTCGACCACCGGATCAAAGGCCAGCCCGGTGCCACACAGCGGGCAGAAACTGATCAGCACCGGGCGATCCGCCACCGTGTGGTTGACGATCTCATGCCAGTTCAGGATGCCGATCGGGTAGGCGTAGTGCTGGCCGCCAAGATCCAGCGTCAGCATCAGATCCTTGGCCTGCCACGGCAGCGTGTCGGTCGCGACCGATTCGAAGCGGGGCGTCAGAATGGCGGGAATGCCATCCCGTGGGGGGCCACCGCGCCGGATTTCAGTCGGCGCGATCAGCGCGTTGTCCAGCTCGAAACCGTTTTTCTGCAGCGCGGTCGCGGGCTGGCTCAGCACCGCTAACAACACCAGCAGCGCCCAGCCCCAGGTCTTGGCAATCGCCATGATGGCCTCCTTCCGGTTATCTCCGGCCTCAACTAGGCTGTGATTAACAGACACGGTTGAGTCCCGGATGTTACGCCGTAACACCCCGGTCTGTGGCGTGTCTCAATATCAAAGCCTCACGGGAACGGGATCATGCTACTGACCTGGCCCACCACCTGCTGCCAACAGCGGCGGATTGAGTGGGAAGGGCTGTAAGCGGGCAGACCGGGCGTCAACGCGCCCGGCCTGGGTCAGTTGCGGGTCGACGGGCAGGGCGCGCCACAGGGCGCGCAGGCGCTGCTGTCCCGCTGCATCAGTGCGGTCTGGACATTGCCCTGACCGGAATTGAAGGCAAAGGTGGGACTGTTGAGGTGATCCACCAGAATCAACGCCAGGATCACCGCCAGAACCAGCAGTATGCGGGGGCGACTGTACGCACGTTCCATCACAGACACCTCCATCTCAGTTGGCCAACCGGAACCAGGGCCGCAGCCGGATGCCGATCAGCGAACCGGCAAAGGCGCAGGCAAACCAGACCCAGGCGTGCAGGCTGGCCGAGGCAATGCCCGAGAACAGCGCGCCGATGTTGCAGCCAAACCCCAGGCGGGCGCCGTAGCCGAGCAGCAGGCCGCCGATCACCGCCGCCAGGAACGGGCGGCCCTCCGGCCGGTTGCGGCTGGCTTCGTTGAACCGGTTGGCCAACCCGGCGGCCAACATGGCGCCCAACAGCAGGCCGAAGTTCATCACCGACGGTATGTTGGTCAGCACCGAATCCTTCAACGCCATGGCCGGGTAGTCCCACTGCCAGAACTCAAACTGCGTCATATCAACGCCAACGGCCTGCAACGCCTTGGCACCCCAGACGTTGAACGCGAAGGTGATACTCCAGGGCGCCCCCCCGATGGCCACGGTCAGGACATTGCCCGCCGCCAGAATCAGGATGGCCCAGGTCAGTGGCCAGCGACCGGTCAACAGGGTTGTCCAGACCCCCTGGCCGTCGCGCCGCAGCAGCAGTTCATCGCGCTCGATGCGGCCGTGGGCCGTGCGTTCGATCCGGTTGACCCACCAGGCGATGGCGGCCAGTGCGACCAACTGCGCGAGAATCGCCCCCCACACCCCCAGGCTGGCCACCAGCGGCACCGGGTCAAAGCCCGGCTGGTCCAGCCACCAGGGCAGGTGAATCGATCCCAGCACCGCGCCGGCGATGAAAAACACCAGTGTCACCACCATGCGCAGGTTGCCGGCGCCGACGGTGAACAGGGTGCCGGAGCCGCAACCGCCGCCCAGCTGCATGCCGATGCCGAACAGGAAAGAACCCACCACCAGGGAGGTGCCGACCGGCGCCACGGCGCCGATCAGGCCGGGTTGACCGCTGTTGAGCAGCGGCACCATCACCAGCGAGGTCAGGCCAAACAACAGCAGTTGGGCGCGCATGCCGGCGCCGCGCTTGTGCACCACCAGATTGCGCCAGCCGGCGGTGAACCCGAAGGCACCGTGATACAGGGCCATGCCCAGCACGGTGCCGATGGCAAACAGGGCCACCATGAACGGCGCGGTTTCCAGCCAGATCAAACCGCCCAGAACGGCAAAACCGGCCAGCGCCGTGGTCACCACAAACCGGTCAATGGCGGGGCGCACTTGCACCCCGCCGGATCGAATGACGGCCGCTTGTGTCATCAACGCCCCCGCTCAGTCGAGCCAGTCGAGCAGCTTGCCCAGGCCTTTCTTGGCCACCTGCATCGGACGGCTGCTGTCCTGCGACCACTCCGCCATGGAGCCGTCGTACAGCGCCACCTGCTCAAACCCGGCCAACTCGCTCAGCACGAACCAGTCGGTGGCGGCCCAGTGGCCGGTGTTGCAAAACGAAATGGTGCGGGCTCGGGGGTCGAGCCCGGCGGTGTTGACCTTGGCGGTGATGGTGTCCCGATCCAGATACCAGACCTCGGCCTGCTGGCTCAGGAAGCCATGGTGCGGCAGGTTTCGGGCGCCGGGAATGGTGCCTGGCGCCTTGGCGGCCGGGGATTTGGTTTCGCCCCGGAAGTAGTCCTCCGGGCGCGCATCCACCAGCTGAGCCTGACTGGTTCGGGCCTGTTCGACCTCCTCGAGGGTGGCGATCAGATCCTCCTGCAACTGGCCGGAAAACTGCTTCAGCGGCAGCCGCGCGCCTTCGCCCCGGGCCAGTTCATAGCCCGCCGCCTGCCAGCCGGCGACGCCGCCATTGAGGATGGTCACCGCGTCGTGGCCCAGCACCCGGAAGGTCCAGTACACCCGGGCGGCGCTGCCAAAGTCGGTGACCCCGGTGCCCGCGGGCACCACCACCACGGTGTCGTCGTTATCGATACCCAGGCTGCCGATCAGCCGTTCCAGCGAGCGCACCGGCGGCATCACGCCGGTGACGCCGTCGCGGGTCTCGCGCCAGCCGTCGTCGGTGTAGCTGCTGTACACGGCGCCGGGAATGTGGCCCTGCTCGAAGCGGCTGCGATCCCCGCCGTTATCGATACCGGAGCGGATGTCCAGCACCACCAGATTGTCCTGACCAAGCCGGTCCGCCAGCCAGGCGGCATCCACCAGCGGCGGCACGCCGCCGGCATCGGCGCGGGCCATCAGGCTCACCAGGAATACGCCGATCAACGCGAATATGCGGTACATGGGAATCTCCTGCAGTTGCGATTACTGAACATCTATTATGGAAGTGACACACCGTTATTCCCAAGCCGGTTTTAGAGCGATTTCTGCTACCGACATGCCAAACCCGGGGCCTCATCGGCCCGGGCGTTCAGCCCTGCTTGCGCCAGGCAAATTTCTGGAACGGCTCGTCCACCGGTGTCTCAGCAATGTGATTGATGTAGTTACTCATGGTTTTCTGGGCCAGCACGGTGATCACCTCGAGCACCTGCTGATGCCCGTAACCGGCGGCGTAGAAGGCCTCCAGATCGTCGTTGCTGACGTTGCCATGCTTACGCATCACGGCCAGGGTGAAGGTCCGCAAGGCCTCCAACCGGTCATTGGGCAGCGCGGTTTCGTTGCGCAGGGCGTCAATGATGTCGTCCGACACCGCCATCATCTTGGCGATACCGGTGTGCGCAGGCACGCAGTAGTGGCAGGCGTTCTCGACGTTGATGGTCTGCCAGACTACGGTTTTCTCGTCGTTATCGAAACTGCTGTTGAGCACCAGCTCGTGCAGCGTCTGGTAGGCCTGCAGAGTCACCGGCGACTCCGCCATCACCCCGTGCAGGCTGGGGATCATGCCAAAACTCTGCTGGGATTTTTCCAACAGCGGTTTGGCGGCTTCCGGCGCGGTGTCGATACTGTGAATCTTGAACGCTGTCATTGCGACCTCCGATTATTGATCGATCATTCAACAATCACCTTAATGATAATTGAGCAATCGTTCAATACGGAAATCGTGGCGACGGCTATTGCACAGAGAGCCGGTTAATCTGCTCTACGAACGCCGCTGGCAATACGTCAATCACCGGACGCACGTCATCGTCCAGCTCCGGATTCGGCGCCTCTGGCTCCCAGGCCAGGATTGCCGGTGCTTCGGACCAGTGCAGCAGAGCCAGCCGACCGTCCGCTCCCTCGACCAGAGCGGTGCAGTGCTCGACCCAGTCGCCGTCATTGCAATACAGCCCCCGTTCACTGCGCAGAAATCCGGCCGAATGGATATGGCCGCAGATAAAGCCATCGTAATGGCCGCGCTCGGCCGCCGTCAGCGCCGCCAACTCAAACCGCCGGATAAACGACCGGGCCTTGCCGATGCGCGATTTCAGCCACGCCGCCAGCGACCAGTAAGGCTTGCCCCGTAACCGCCGCAGCGCGTTGTACCAGCGATTAAGCCGCAATAACACGCCGTGAGCGTGGTCACCCACCAACAACATGAGCGGACTGCAGCGCACCACCTGATCAAACTGATCACCGTGGCAAACCAGAAAGCGGCGACCGTCGGCACCGGTATGGACCGCCTTGAGATGAATTTCCACTCCGGACAGGTTCTGGCCATGAAAGCGACGGAAAAACTCGTCGTGATTACCGGGCACGTAGATCACCCGCGTGCCCGCTGCTGCCATTTCCAGCACCCGGTGGACCACCGCGCGGTGACTGTCGGGGAAGTGCATGCGTTTGCGCATGGCGATCAGGTCGACGATGTCGCCCACCAAGTACAGAGTTTCACAGGTCACCTGCTGCAGGAAATCGAGCAGGTAATCGGCCTGACAATCCGGCGTGCCCAGGTGCACGTCGGAGATAAACACGCTGCGGAACTGTCGCACGGTGTCCCCCCTTCGTCTTCGCGCTGGCCAGAGATAGCCTGAAGGCACTCTGGCAAGCAGCGGTGACAACCCGGTGACGCCCGTGCGACAGTTTGATGACCCGCTTAGCCGGCGCGCAACGCCGGGTTCAGGGTGTAGGTGCCGGTCACCCGGGCGCTGGCCAGCACGTGTCCGGCCATGGCGGCGCGGACATCGTTGCCGTCAAATTCGCCACTCAGCCCAAGGCTGTCGACATCCAGCGCGTGCACCTCGAAGTGGTAGTGGTGCACGATTTCGTCGTTCCAGGGCGGGCAGGGGCCATCGTAACCGGCGTAGGTGCCGGCCATGTCGGGATTGCCCGCGAGGAACTGGGTGTAGTTGTTCACACCGCGCACACCAAACGGCCCGGCGCCTGGCTTCTTGCCCTTGGGGGTCACGCCATCGCTGTCCTCGCCCTCGGGTATGCAGCGCACAGAGGCGGGAATATCCACCAACAGCCAGTGGAAAAAGTCGACCCGGGGCAGATCCCGGGACACCGTCCGGCCCTCCTGATTGACGTCGTCGGCCACGCTCGGCACGTCCGGATCAAACATCATCACCACAAAGCTGCGGGTGCCTTCCGGCACCTCGTCCCAACGCAGCTCCGGATTACGGTTGGGACCAAAGCTCATGTGGTCCTGTTCGCTGAACACGCCGAAGGCAAACCGTTCCGGAATCGGCTGCCCATCCTCAACGCCAGCAACTTGCAGTTTCATCGCAGAGTCTCCTTTGCCAATGATTCGGTTCCGATGCGGTTTTAGCAGCGGCACCGATCACCTGTCCAGCGTAGCAGAGCGCAACCTATCCTGCGGCACCCGAGCTTGATCCTGAGCCCGGATCGACCATAGTTACCATCAGGTGATGCCGTTTAGCGAAGGAGGCCACCATGACCGATGACGAATACAAGAAACTGCACCCGATCCTGAGCGAGGTCACCCAGACCTACGTCGATCTCTACACCAACCGCCCGAACGAGAAGAACCGCGAGCAACTGATCAAGCTCGAGGCTCTGCTGCACGAGAAACTGGAAAAAATCCGCCGGGCCAAAGAGGAGCCGCAGCAATAGCGCGCCGGTTCGGCCCAGCCTAAAGCCATTTCTGCGGCGGCGGTGCGTACGCATCAAGGCCGGCCAGCAGCTGCTCCGGGGACTGTGCCAGCACCAGCATGTCGAGGTATTCCGGGTTCAGGAAGCCCTGCTCACACATGGTCCGCGCCATGCCCAGCAGCGGGTCGTAAAAGCCGGCGACGTTGTAGAGGGCACAGGGTTTGCGATGAAACCCGAGCTGCCCCCAGGTCCAGGCCTCGAACAGCTCCTCCAGGGTGCCGATGCCGCCGGGCAGGGCGACGAAGGCATCGGCCAGCTCGGCCATCCGGGCTTTGCGCTGGTGCATGTCCTTGACCACGTGCAACTCGGTCAGATGGTTGTGGGCCAGTTCCCGGTCGCGCAGGTCCTCCGGTATCACGCCATAGACCCGACCGCCGGCGGCCAGGGCGGCATCGGCGACAACGCCCATCAGGCCAACATGACCGCCACCGAAAACCACATCGACCCCGGTTTCGGCCAGGTGGGTGCCCAGCGTCCTCGCCGCCTCGGCGAACAGCGGGTCGTTCCCGACCCGGGAACCACAATACACTGCCAGTTTCATAGCCACTCCCCAGACTGTCCAGGTGACACGTATAATGACCGCGACCGCGCTCCAACCCGAGCCAGGTCGTTGATCCGACAACAATAACAGAGGCGCCCTGCGAAGGCTCCCAAAGGGTATACCATGCACCTGCTCACCGGCTTCAGCCTTGCCTGCCTGTCCCTGCTGTTGGTGGTGACCTGGCGGGATTTTCGCCGCTCCCGAATCGGTCTGATTTTCCTGCTGATTATCCTGGCCGCCATGGCCTTTGTGCTTGATCCGCTGGTGCCCCGGCACTGGCGCTGGCTGACGTCCGACCTGCAGACGGCGTTGCCTGGGCTGTTCTGGTTGATGTGTGAGCTGATGTTCGCGCGTCGGCCCCGGTTGAAGAGTATTTGGGCCGCCATGGCGATCTACACCTTTGTCGCACCGGCCATCGCCCGCCCGTTTGTGGCGCCCGACGAACCGATGACGGTCGCAGCCTTTTTCGGCTGGACCCTGGGCCGGTGGCTGGAGTACGTGATTGTCCTGCGTGGTTTCTGGCACATCCTGCGCAACTGGCGCGATGACCTGGTCGAAGCCCGGCGCCGGGCGCGTCTCGGGGTGCTGCTGGTGGTGGGTGCCGCCACGATCTGGGCCACTGTGACCCTGAATCTTGGCATTGCCACCGAGTGGACGCCGTCGATCATTACCGCAATTGCCGGCTTTCTGTCGGCAGCGCTCCTGTTCCGCGGACAGTCCGGTCTGTTTGAAGCGGCCCAGCCGGCGCCGGCCTCGACGACGGCAACCGCCAGCGAAATCGCCCCCGATACGCCCCCCTATTCGGATGCCGATGCCCAGCGCCTGAACGATGTTATGGCGGCGGGCTTCTACCGCACCGCGCCGCTGACCCTGGCCCGGCTTTCGGAAGCAACCGGCATCCCGGAATACCGGCTCCGCCGGCTCATTAACCAGCGCCTGGGCTACCGCAACTTCAACGATTACATCAACCACCTGCGGATCGCGGAGGCCCGGGATCGACTGGTCCGGGAACCGGAAACCCCGATCCTCAACATCTCACTGGATGTCGGCTACCGGACCCTGAGTTCCTTCAACCGGGCCTTCCGGGAACACACCAACATGTCCCCTTCGCAGTATCGGGACAGCCACTGAGGCTGTGCAAAACCGGCAATTCCAGGTTTTGCACAGCGCCCAAAACACTCCCCAATCCCTTTGTTTCATAAGCAATTTTAAGATTTGCACAGCGATATTCAGCGATTGCAAACCGGTTGTTCTCGCCGCCACGCAGCCGGCCTCCTAGGTTTGATTTTGGTCAAACCAACCATGGAGCTAACAACAATGACAACGACCCAATGTCCCCGCTCGTCACTGACCACAGGGCTGACCCTGTTCGGTGCGATCACCCTGACCGCCTGCGGTGGTTCCAGCGACAGCGACAACAACCTGGAAACGGCCCCCAGCTTTCCCGAAGGCGCCATCATGCTGGACGCCAGCGACCTGACCCGCAGCGCCAAGGAAGCCATGATCCAGGCCGAGAGCGGCGCGGTGATCGTGTTTCCGGAAGGTCGTTTCAAACTGTCTGACACCCTCACCTTCGATGCCGATTCCGACGGCGACGGCAACGCCGTCTCCAACATCACCATTCTCGGTTACGGCAAGGACAAGACCATCCTCGACTTCTCCGAATCCGGCGGCGGTGATGGCATCTTCATTCAGAACGGCGTCAACGTCACCATCAAGGATCTTGCGGTTTATGAAGCCGCCAACAACGGCATCAAGTTCAAGGACACCAACGGCATCCACATCCAGTCGGTAGCCACGGTCTGGGAAGGCGCGCTGGATGAAAACAACGGCGCCTATGGCCTGTACCCGGTCGAGAGTGAAAACATCCTGATCGAGGACTCCTACGTGCGCGGTTCGGCGGACGCCGGCATCTACGTCGGCCAGTCCCGCAACATTGTGGTCCGGCGCAACGTGGCCGAAGAAAACGTCGCCGGCATCGAGATCGAAAACTCCGAGCAGGCGGACGTTTACGACAACATCGCCCGGGGCAACACCGGCGGCGTACTCATCTTCGATCTGCCGATCGGCAACGGTCTGTACGGTTCCAACGTCCGGATCTTTGACAACGAGATCACCGGCAACAACACCGAAAACTTCGCCAACGCCAGCAGCAACCCGGCCGGTGTACACATCGTGCCGCCCGGCACCGGCGTGATCGTGCTCTCGACCCGGGACGTGGAGATCTACAACAACCGGATCGACGACCACAATTCCATGTCGGTGGCGATCAGCTCCTACTACCTGGCCGATGAGAACTTCGGTACCGCCAACCCCCAGTACACCGACATCATCGATGACGGCTTCGAAGCCGTGCCCCGCAACATCCACATTCACGACAACATCATCACCAACTCCAGCGACGCCCCGGAGGGGGAGCTGATCTCCGCCCTGATCGCGGGCTACCAGGCGTTCCACAATGACTTCCCGGCGGTGCTCTACGATGGCCTCGGCGAGCTGCTGGCCAACGCCGGTGTTGACCCGACCGCCACGGGCCCGCAGTTCACCGACGCTGACCGCGTCTGCGCCAGCAACAACGGCGACGTGAGCTTTGGCCAGGTCTTTGGCACCGACCCGACCGACCCGGCGAACGTCAACGGCAGCATGGAACCGGTTGAACGCCTGTTCTTCGAGGCAACCCAGACCAGCCTGCTGGCCTGCGCCACCACCCCGGCACGCCTGAGCGCCGCCACCGCCACCATCAACGGTGTCGAGTATGGCTGCGGCAGCGCCGAAACCGGCGACGCCAGTGCCGCTTCCTGCGCCCTGTAACCCCAGCGGGCCGGCCCTTTCACCTCGGGGCCGGCCCATGCCCGGAGCATTCACTATGACCATGCAGTTCTTTTCCAACACCCGCTGGCTGGCCTGCGCCGCTCTGCTGGCCCTGGCCGGCTGTGGCGGCGGAGGCAGCGGCAGCGACGATCCCGAAACCGGCAGCAGCGGCAAAGAGTCCGGTGTCTGCGGCGATACCACCGGCGCCATCAACCAGGCCGCCCTGGCCAGTGCCAACTGCCGTTACCTGAGCAGCTACCGGCTGTTCAGCGACGCCCACAATCCAACCACCGGTGCCAATGCCAACGGCATTCCCTACGATCTGAACACGCCGCTGTTTTCCGACTACACCAGCAAGTACCGGTTCGTGTTCGTTCCCGAAGGTACGGCCGCCAGCTACGACGAGCGCGAAGCCTTCGACTTCCCGGTTGGCACCACCCTGGTGAAAACCTTTGCCATGCCTGCCGACACCGCCTTCCGCGGCTTTGCCGAAGAAACCCTGCTGGAAACCCGGTTGCTGATCCGGCGCGACCAGGGCTGGGTGGCGCTGCCCTACATCTGGAACGAACAGGGCACCGATGCCGAACTGTCGATCGCCGGCGGCACCTTCAACATGGCCACCGTGCACAACGGGCAGCAGCTCGATGTCCGCCACCAGGTGCCGGACACCAACCAGTGCAAGCAATGCCATCAGCTCAGTGTCGATGGCGACAGCAGCCGGATCGAGCCCATCGGCCCCAAAGCCCGGCACCTCAATCGCAACTTCAGCTATGACGGCATAGAGCAAAACCAGCTCGACTACTGGCGCAACGCCGGCATTCTTCAGGGCGTACCCGCAACCGCCCAGGACATCCCCAAAGTGCCGGCGTACCAGGACATCGATGTCGCCGGCCTCGGCACCCTCAGCGACACCGAAGTGGAAGCCATGGCCAAGGGCTATCTCGACATCAACTGCGCCCACTGCCATCGCCCGGAGGGCGGGGCCAGCAACACCGGCCTGCATCTGGAGTACTGGCGGGACGTTGACACCGAGCCGTCCAAACACGGCGTCTGCAAGAAGCCGGTGGCTTACGGAGGCGGGGCACTGAGCTACGATGTGGTGCCGGGCGATGCCCAGAATTCCATCCTGCATTTCCGGATGGCCTCAACCCAGCCTGGCGACCGGATGCCGGAGATCGGGCGTTCCGCGCAGCATCAGGAAGGGGTTGCCCTGATTGCCGAATGGATCAACCGGTTGACCGCGCCCACCTGCCCGTAAACCGGGCCGTTTGTTATTGCCGCAATACCCGGGCTAAAATTGAGTAACCATTCAATCGAGACAGCGGTGACTCCTATGGCCCGACACGCGCGCTACGACCGGACCACCGCCCTCGCCAAAGCGGTCGATCTGTTTTGGCAGAAGGGCTATCACGGCAGCTCGATGAAGCAGATCGAGCACGCGCTGGACATGCGCCCCGGCAGCATTTATGCCGCCTTTGGCAGCAAGGACGGCCTGTTCTCCGAAGCCCTGTCGGCCTACACCGAGCAGGCGGGGCAGGAGCTGGCACGCCGCATCGAGCGCCATGACACCGTGCTCGATGGGCTGCAGGACTACCTGCGCAGCATCGTGACGGACTGCACCGAAGGCGCCAGCGAACCACCGGCCAAAGCCTGCATGATCGTCAAGACGCTGCTGGAAGCGGCACACACCCACCCGACCCTGTCGGCCCAGGCCAACACCATCCTGGCGCGCATTGAGCAGCACCTGTGTCAGCTGCTGGATCAGGCCAAAACCCGTGGCGAACTGATCCCGTCCGCAGACCCGGCCCGCCTGGCCCGGCTGCTGCAGAGCCAGATCATGGGCCTGCGCTCGATGGCCGAACGCGACCTGTCCCCGACACAGCTGCAACACCTGGCCGACGACATGGCCGCCATCCTCGACGGTTACCGCGCGCACCACTGAGCCGAACGCCCGGCCCCGGAGCCCTGGCCCCGATTGTGCTGAACCGGCTCGCCGCGGTAGTATTGCCCCGGCGCCATTAGCACCCTACCTTTAACCTGGCCCCAGTGACGACAGCCAAGCGCTCTCGACCAGGAGAGCGTTTGGCTATCTTCACTTAAGGGGTTGATTGGTATGGAAAACCTTCATCACATCGTGGTCGTCGGCGGGGGCGCCGGTGGCCTGGAATTGGTCACCCGTCTGGGCAACCGTCTGGGCCGGAAAGGCAAGGCAAGGGTCACCCTGGTGGATGCCAGCCTGACCCACGTCTGGAAACCGCTGCTGCACGAGGTCGCCTCCGGATCGCTGGATGCCAACGCCAACGAAATCAACTACCGCGCCCACGCGCGCAAGCATCACTATGAATTTCAGCTCGGCCGGATGAGCGGGCTGGACCGCACCGCCCGGGAAGTGCTGATCGCCCCCTTCCACGACGAGGATGGCAACGAAGTGGTGCCGGAACGCCGACTGCGGTACGACACCCTGGTGATTGCCGTGGGCAGCACCGCCAACGACTTCGGCACCCCCGGCGCGCAGCAGCACTGTCTGTTCCTGGACAGCCTGAGCCAGGCCCGGCGCTTTCACAAACTGATGCTGAACGCGTTCCTGCGCAAGAATCACGAAGCCCTGCAGGGCCAGCCGCACACACTGAACATCAGCATCATCGGCGCCGGCGCCACCGGGGTCGAACTGGCGGCCGAACTGCGGCTGGCGTCCCGGGAACTGCCGGTCTACGGCATGAATCACCTGAAATCCTCCGACGTCTCGATCACCGTGATCGAAGCCGCCGATCGCATCCTGCCGGCCCTGCCCGGTCGCCTGTCGGCGGCGGCAACCCGGGAACTGGAACGGCAGCGGGTGCGGGTATTGACCGGGCAGCCGGTGAGCGAAATCCGCAAGGATTCGGTGGTTCTCAAGGACGGCACCGAACTGCCCTCGGAAATGACCATCTGGGCCGCAGGCATCAAAGCGCCCGCGTTTCTGGCCGAGCTGGACGGGCTGGAGGTGAATCGCAGCAACCAGCTGGTGGTGCAGCAAACCCTGCAAACCACCCAGGACGCCGACATTTTCGCCTTCGGCGACTGCGCCGCCTGCCCCCAGCCGGACGCCGAACGCCCGGTGCCTCCACGGGCACAAGCCGCGCACCAGCAGGCCGACGTGCTGTTCAAAACCCTGTGCCGGCGGCTCGACGGCAAAGACGCGGTGCCCTTTGTCTACCGGGACCACGGCTCCCTGATCAACTTCAGCCGCTACACCACGGTCGGCAACCTGATGGGCAACCTGTCCGGCCGCAGCATGTACATTGAAGGCAAGGTGGCCCGGCTGTTCTACGTGTCGCTGTACCGGATGCACCAGGTGGCGCTGCACGGGGTGATCCGCACCGGCGTAATCTGGCTGATGGACAAAATCAGCCGGGCCATGCACCCACGCCTGAAACTGCACTAGGCCTGAGTTCAGATAATAACCGTAGCACTTCGGAAAAACGAGCTAGAGGGACGGGGGTACCGGCAACGGCCCCCGCCCCGCCGTTTAATTATCGCAACCTGCTTCGACTATTATCTCGAATCAGGTTTGAAAATGTCATTTTGGGCATCTCCCGATCTTGTCATAAGGCTGTTCCTCCATCCCATTCCGTCTCATTTTTTCATGCAACTTTTTATGCTGCATGCAAAGGGTTTTGGCGTTAGGAGTCTGTATCTCTTTGTCCGGAAAGCTTCTAGCCTCGTTTATCCGGTCCGCCAAACCAGAATTGGCGTTGACCGCTGTCGAGAACAGAGTTGTGAGTGC
This sequence comes from Marinobacter sp., assembly GCA_052031225.1. GTDB lineage: Bacteria > Pseudomonadota > Gammaproteobacteria > Pseudomonadales > Oleiphilaceae > Marinobacter. The sequence goes on from JBPEXU010000056.1 coordinate 25,082, forward strand.
TACTGCAACAATTAGCTTTTTCATATGAAACTCCTTTGCCTGATTTGGGAAGCCGATTTGATTTGTTCAGCTCAGTTTCAGGTTTGTGTGTTTTACTACGTTTTCTAAAGTTCTGGTCGCTTCTCACTTGGCGGCCAGAGCACGCGTCTCCACGAGTTAGCTTTGCCGCAGGGATTACCCTGCGGTGTTTTTCTTCCGT
>JBPEXU010000057.1:0-2613 GCA_052031225.1 Marinobacter sp.
AAGGTCAGCAGTGTCCGGGCCGCGGCCTGGTACTCCTCGTCCACCCGCTTGTCTTCCTTCATGATCCGCAGCGCCTGCTCCGAATCCAGCCGGGCAAAGGCGTCCAGGGCATCGTGCAGCATACTGAGGACGTGGTTGCCGATGTGACGGATCTCGACGTAGCCGCGCGGGGCCTGACCTTCCTCGGACAGCTTGATCGCCAGCTTGGCGATCTTCTTGGCCTCGTCCCCGACCCGCTCCAGATCGGCGACCATCTTGATCACCGAAATCACCAAGCGCAGATCCCGGGCGGTCGGCTGGCGGCGGGCGATGATCAGGGTCGCCTCCTCGTCCAGCTCGATTTCCATCTGATCCACTTGTTTGTCATTGGCGCGAATCTGCTCGGCCACATGGCCATCGCCGTCCACCAGGGCCTGAATGGCATTCTCGACCTGGGATTCCACCAGCCCGCCCATTTTCAGGAACTGGGTCTTCAGCTCCATCAGCTCGTGGTTGAATTTGTGGGAGATGTGATCTCCGTACACGTCGTCCTTCTGTGTTGGCATAGTTCAGTTCTCCAGCGGTACCCGCTCGGCTTAGCCGAAACGGCCGGTGATGTAGGATTCGGTCAGCGGATGCTCCGGGGAGGTAAACACCTTGCTGGTTTCATTGACCTCCACCAGGTGTCCCAGGTGGAAATAGGCGGTCCGGTTCGAGACCCGGGCGGCCTGCTGCATCGAGTGGGTCACGATCACAATGGTGTAACTCTCGGACAGCTCCGCAATCAGCTCTTCCACCTTGGCGGTGGCAATCGGGTCGAGGGCCGAACAGGGCTCGTCCATCAGCACCACCTCCGGGCTGACGGCAATGGCGCGGGCAATGCACAGACGCTGTTGCTGGCCGCCGGACATGCCGGTGGCGGTGGCATCCAGGCGGTCCTTCACCTCGTCCCAGAGCCCGGCCTTGCGCAGACTGTTCTCCACGATGTCGTCCAGATCGGACTTGCGGTTGGCCAGGCCGTGGATGCGCGGGCCGTAGGCGACGTTGTCGTAGATCGACTTGGGGAACGGGTTCGGCTTCTGGAACACCATGCCCACCCGGGCGCGCAGCTCCACCACATCCCGCTTCGGATCGTAGATGTCCTGATCGTCCAGCTGCAGGGAACCTTTGACCCGGCAGATGTCGATGCTGTCGTTCATCCGGTTCAGGCAGCGCAGGAAAGTGGACTTGCCGCAGCCGGACGGGCCGATGAACGCGATCACTTCGTTGCGCGCAATGTCCAGGCTGATGTTCTTGATCGCCCGGTCCTCGCCGTAGAACACCTCGACGTTGCGCAGTTTGAATTTCGGGTCGTCCGCGAACGGCTGACCGACGGTCCGGCCCTCCTCGATCACGGCCTCGGCCGGGCGCTCTTCCTGCACCGGCACAACGTTGTCTGTCGGCATCTCCGCCTCTCTGGTAACCGTTGTATTCAGGGTATTCATTACACTCTCCTTACCACCGGCGCTCAAGACGTTTACGCAGCCAGATGGCCAATGCGTTCATGGTGATCATAAAAGTCAGCAGAATCATGATGCCGGCGGACGCCAGCTCGACGAAGCCCTGCTCGGCGCTGCTGGCCCACAGGTAAATCTGCACCGGCAGCACCGTGGCGGAGCTAAAGAAGCCGTCGGGAATCTCGACGATGAAGGCCACCATACCGATCAGCAGCAGCGGCGCGGTTTCACCCAACGCCTGGGCCATGCCGATGATGGAACCGGTGAGCATGCCGGGCATCGCCAGTGGCACCACGTGGTGCAGCACCACCTGCATCTTGGACGCTCCAATACCTTCGGCCGCTTCCCGGATCGACGGCGGCACGCTCTTGATCGCTGCCCGGCTGGAGATGATGATGGTCGGCAGGGTCATCAGCGCCAGCACCAGGCCGCCAACCACCGGTACCGACCGGGGCATGCCGAACAGGCCGATAAAGATCGCCAGACCCAGCAGGCCGAAGATGATCGACGGCACCGCCGCCAGATTGTTGATGTTCACTTCGATGAAATCGGTGAACTTGTTCTGGGGCGCAAACTCTTCCAGATAGACCGCTGCCGCCACCCCGACCGGGAAGGCAATGGCCAGGGTCACGATCATGGTCAGTGCCGAGCCGACCATGGCACCGAGAATGCCGGCATTGGTCGGTTCCCGGGAGTCGCCCCGGGCGAAGAACACATCGTTAAAGCCGGTGCTGATCACGCCTTTGGCCACCAGCTCGTCCACCCAGCGCTGCTGCTGCTCCGACAAACGGATACTGTAGGACGGGTCGTCGGCGTGTTTGACGTACACCGACACCGTGTCGTGCACCAGAAACTCCATGGTCTGGGTGGTGCCCAGCAACTCCGGCTGCGCCTTCAGCAGATCCCGCACCTGGCTGCTGGCGTAGCTGCCCACCAACCGGCTCAGCTCGCGCACCTCCTTGCGGCTCTGGGCCTCGGGGAAATGCTGCTGCAATGCCAGAATGATGGGGGCCTGGAAATCGGCCATGGACAACTGATCCTTGTCGGTCGGATCGTCCAGGTACATGGCGTCACCATCCAGTGGCACCTCCAGGGTGATGCTGGTTTTGATGAACCCTGTGTAGCCCTTGCCGATGAT
>JBPEXU010000058.1:0-17124 GCA_052031225.1 Marinobacter sp.
GCCAGCCATTGGCAGAACAGAGACAGGACGCCGATGCTGGCGAGAAGCAGGACTGTACTGACGGGCATGAGGTTTCAGTTCCGTTGAGTTAAGAGTTGGCGCGCCGGGCAATCCGGTTCAACAGGCGCGACGCGGCGATCAAGCCGAAGCTGGCGGTCACCGGACTGGCAGCGCCAAATCCGGACGCGCAGTCCAGCCGAACCGGGCCATCGGTGGCCGGTTTCTGCTGGCAGACCTCGCCGTCTCCGGCAGGATACGTGAGCTGTTCCAGCGAGTATACGGCCTCAATGCCGAAACGGCGCTTTGGATTGCGGGAAAAACCGTACTCCCGCCTGAGCAGATTGCGGACTTTGGCGAGCAGCGGATCCTGGGTGGTGCGGCTCAGATCGGCGACCTGAATCTGGGTCGGGTCGATCTGGCCGCCGGCGCCGCCGGCGCACACCACCGGGATTTTCCGGCGCTGACAATGGGCGATCAGGGCGGCTTTTGCCTTCACGCTGTCGATCGCGTCGATCACGCCGGTCAGCTCTTCGGTAATCAGGGTCTGGACGTTGCCGGTGGTCAGAAAACCAAAATGCACGCGAATCTCGGCCTGGGGGTTGATTGCCCGCAGCCGCTCGGCCATGGCGTCGGTCTTGGTGCGGCCATACTGGCCATCGAGGGCATGGAGCTGGCGATTGGTGTTGGAGACGCAGATGTCGTCCATGTCGATCAGGGTGAGGGTGCCTACGCCACTGCGGGCCAGCGCCTCGGCGGCCCAGGAACCAACACCGCCAAGGCCGACGATGGCAATGTGCGCCTCCCGGAACGCCTGCAGTGCCCGTCGGCCGTAGAGCCGTTCGATGCCCCCAAAGCGAAAGCGATAGTCGTCGGCGGTCATTCTGCCTCCGTGATAACCGGCGCTGGCCGGAACCGATGAAAGGCGGCAATTGTAACCCAGGGCGGGGGCCGGGATAAAAAGCGCGGACGAAAAAAAGCCACGCAGAGCGTGGCTTGCAAGAAGGTACCCAGCCCGGTAACCGAGTTGGGTTGGACTAGTTCAGAGACACTAATCAACGTGATCATTATCGGTGGCCGGACCCTGCCGGTGAAGGTCACAGGGTGTCATTCACCGGTCATTTCCGGCCACGGTCTGGTTCGGGCCTGACTCAGGGCGCTCACGCCGCCCAGTGATCGTCCTCGAACGCCATCAGGGTGTCTTTCCCAGACTCGATGTCCGCCAGCAGCGCGTGTACTTCAGGTAGCAGCTTGTCAAAGTAGAACCGGGCGGATATCTGTTTGCTCTGCAGCAGGGCGGTATGCCCTGTGTTGGCCTTGAGTCGCTCGCCGGCGACGGCAGCCATCCGGGACCAGAGGTAACCGATGACCGTCAGTGCCATCAGCCGGAGGTACGGGGTGGCGGCGGCCCCGGCCTGCTCCGAGTCATTCGGTGCGTTCTGCGCCAGCCAGAGGGTCGCCTTCTCCAGACTCTGCACCGCGCCTTTCAGCGCCTCCCGGTGCGGGGCGTCAGGCGTGTCCTTGAGATACCCGGTCAGCTCGGCGAACAGGGCGCGCACCAGCTGGCCACCCTTCAGGCTCAGTTTGCGTCCGACCAGATCCATCGCCTGAATCCCGTTAGTGCCCTCATAGATGCGGGCGATGCGGCCATCGCGCACCAGTTGTTCCAGCGGCCAGTCCTGGGTGAAGCCGGAACCACCGAGCACCTGCAGGCCCCAATTGGCGTTGTTGAAGCCCTCGTCGGTCAGGAACGCTTTGACCACCGGGGTCAGCAACTGCACCAGGTCGTCGGCCCGTTCCCGCACCGCGGCATCCGGGTGCGCCACCGACAGGTCCAACTGGTGGCCGGTAAACAAGGCCAGAGCGCGCATGCCTTCGTTCAGCACTTTCTGGCGCATCAGCATGCGCCGCACGTCCGGGTGCACGATCACCGGGTCGGCCGGGCCGTCGGGGTTTTTCGGGCCGCTGAGCGACCGGCTCTGCAGGCGCTCGCGGGCAAACGCCAGACTCTCCTGATAGGCCATTTCGGCCAGCCCGAGCCCCTGCATACCAACCATCAGCCGGGCTTCGTTCATCATCGTGAACATGGCGCGCATGCCGTCGTTCGGCTCACCGACGAGCCAGCCTTTGGCGCCTTCGAAATTCATCACGCAGGTGGCCGAGCCCTTGATGCCCATCTTGTGTTCCAGGCCGCCACAGAACACCGGGTTGCGCTCGCCGCTGTCCGGCAGGAATTTCGGCACCACGAACAGAGAAATGCCCTTGGTGGTATCCGGCGCGCCGGGCAGTTTGGCCAGCACCAGATGAACGATGTTGTCGGTCAGATCGTGTTCGCCGCCAGTGATCCAAATTTTGGTGCCTTCCAGTCGGTAACTGCCGTCGTCGTCGGGCGTGGCCCGGGTTCGGATCAGCCCCAGATCGGTACCGCACTGGGGTTCGGTCAGGCACATGGTGCCGGTCCATTGCCCGGAGATCAGTTTTTCCAGGTAGGTCTGTTTCAGTGGCTCGGAGCCGTGGGCATACAGGGCGCTGATGGCGCCGTGGGTCAGTCCCGGGTACATGCCGAGCGAGAGATTGGTGGAGCACACCATTTCGTCGACCACGAACTTGAGGGTGTGGGGCAGGCCCTGGCCGCCGAACTCCAGGGGCGCGTCCAGGGCGGTCCAGCCGCCCTCAACAAAGGTCCGGTAGGCCTCTTTGAAGCCCTTGGGGGTGGTTACCGAACGGGTTTCCGGGTGGTAGGAACATCCTTCCCGGTCGCCCGGCTGGTTGGTCGGCTGGAGCACTTCGGATGCCAGCTTGCCGGCTTCGTCGATCACCGCCGACATCAGATCCGGTGTGGCATCGGCATACTTTTCCAGTTCGTGCAGCCGATCTGCACCCAAAACATCGAACAACAGAAAGCGAAGATCGTTCGCCGGCGCCTGATACTGCATGGATACTCTCCTCGGTGTGCTATTTGGTCAGGGGATTCGCCGCGTTTGGCCGAATCCGGAGTCGTTCGCCAAGACTTGGAACTGAGCTTTCATACGACCGTTTTAATTCGCCGGTTCATCGACCCAGCGGTCCAATCCTCGGGGACGTCGTATGTCCTGAAAGAGCAAGGAGGAGAAACCGTGAAACGAGTGGTTATCGCCGGCGTGTCCGGTGCCATCGGTGGCGCTCTGGCCACCCGCCTGCTGGCGCGGGCGCCCGATACCCGTGTCTTCGGTCTGTGCCGGAACCCGGAGGCCGTGCCAGCGGCCCTGGTCACCAACGAGCGCTGTGCCCTGCTGCCCTGGGATGCCGCGGACCCCGCCTCACCGCAGGCGGTCGCGCAGGCGCTGGCGTCGGTTCTGGATCACGACCCAGGTATCGATACCTTGGTCTACGCGGCGGGGGTATTGCACAGCCGGGACATGTTTCCGGAAAAACGCCTGGAGGATCTGGAGCCCGCCGCCATGGCCCGGGCGTTTGCGGTCAATGCCACCGGGTTCGGTCTGCTGGTGCGGGCGCTGCTGCCCTGGCTGCGTCATCGCCAGTTCAAACGGATGGCCGCCATTTCGGCCAAGGTGGGGTCGATTACCGACAATGGGTTTGGTGGCTGGTACGCCTATCGTTGCTCGAAGGCGGCACTGAATATGCTGGTGCGCAATCTCGCCATCGAACTGCCGCGCCGCTGCAAACCGCTTGCTTGCATCGCCGTGCACCCGGGGACCACGGCGTCGGCGCTGAGTGAGCCCTTCCGCCAGTCGCTGGCCAGATTGCAGGTGCATGAGCCGTTGGAAACGGCAGACAACCTGGTCCGGGTGCTGGACCGATTGGACGCGGACAGCAATGGCCGGTTTTTCAGCTGGGATGGTTCGGAGCTGCCCTGGTAAGGCGGCCGATCAGGCCAGCGATACCGCCCAGCTGAGCATGAAGTGGTAGAGCCCGATTCCCACCAGCACATTGAACGGAAAGGTAACGCCCAGCGAGGCCAGCATGGCCAGTCCGATGTCGGCATCCGGAATGGCGTGACGCACCGCCACCGGGGCGGCAATGTAGGACGCGCTGGCGGTGAGTGTGGCGAGAATCACGGTGGAGCCGGTACCCAACCCCAGCAGGGTGCCCACGGTGAGACCGGCCACCGACAGCACCGGGGGCATGGCCAGCCCGAACAGCACCACCCGCCAGTGGATCAGCTTGAGATTGCGCAGGGTTTCGGCGGCCACCAGGCCCATCTCCAGCAGGAACAGCGACAGGATCACGGAAAACGCGCTGGTCAGCGGGGCGGTGACACCGGTGCCTTGGCCTGGTCCGTAGAGGGCACCGATGACCACCCCGCCCACCAGCAAGATGACGCTGCGGTTGGTCAGGGTCTCCTGCCACAGCGGGGTGCCTTCGGGGTCGTCAACCGGCTTGCCGAAACGGCGGTAGAACCACAGCCCGACCATGATGGCGGGCAACTCCAGCAGCACCAGATACAGCGTGACCTGGCCCCCGGCACTGAGGCCGCGGGCTTCGACCCAGGCCAGAGCCACGGCGAAGGTGCCGGCACTGACCGAGCCGTAATGAGCGGCAAAGCTGGCGGTATCGGCAATCGACAGGCCTACCCCATAGCGCAGAACCGGGATCATCAGCAGCGGCAGGGCAACGCCGAGGCCCGCCACCGCCAGCATCTCCAGAAACAGTCCCGGCGCCAGGTTGCCATACAAGGCCATACCGCCTTTGAGGCCGATGGTGAGCATCAGCAGTAGGCTGAGAATGTCGTAGGCTTCCCGAGGTATGGAAAGATCGGATTTCACGGTTCCCGCCACGAGGCCGAGCAGGAAGAACATGACGATGATGTCGGGCATGGTTCGGTTGTTGACCTGTAAAGGGTTGAGTGTCAGCGCGTACTGTCTTCCTTGCAATGTAAGGACTGGAGCGCGCAGGTCAATTAAACCATGACGTAATTGCGGAGGGGGCTTGTTAGCGCGTACGAAAAACGGGGGCTCATGGCCCCCGCTCTCCCACCGGGCAGCGGCGATCGCCTACCGAATGAACGGGTTGAGCAGCCGGGTGAAGGTCCCGGTCAGCTTGACCGGCGCGCTCAGTACCGACAGTGTGATGCAGTCTTCGCAGCCGATGGCCACCGGCTTGTGGTTGACGGTGCCATCCAGCACCACGAAGTCCCACTGGTTGAACACGCCATTCTGATCGGCAAAGGCGCCCTGCAGCACGATGGTGGTCTCCTCGCCCCGGTGGGTATGGGCCGGCGCTTTGCCGCCCGCCGCCAGTTTCTGCAACACCACCTGTTCGTGCTGACCGGGAAACTTCTCGGTGATGTCGAGCACACTGACATCGCCCAGCTGGCGCTTCCAGGGCAAACCGTTGAGGTCGTCGCCGAGCAGCTTGTGCAGGGGGTTGCTGGGCGCTGCGATCTCGGCCCGCGGCGGCACCGCCGGCTCGTCGTCGATGCGGGCCAGGATGCGGTCAAAGACGTTTTCAGACACCGGCGCCTTGGGTTGCTGCTCCATGACGATGGCCCCGAGACTGTCCAGCGTATCGACACGGCTACGGCAGTGCGGGCATTGATCCAGATGCAGCCGGATGCACAGCGCGTGCGGCTCGCTCAGGTTGCCGGCGCTGTACTCCATAAGGCTCAGGCTGTCGGGGTGGTGCCGGGTCATACGTTCTGGTCCTGCAAAATGACTTTCAGTTTGTTCAGTGCCAGGCGTACCCGGCTTTTTACCGTTCCCAGGGGGATGTTGAGTTCGTCCGCCACCGTCTGATGGGACTTGTTTTCCATGTACACCTTGGCAATCACCGTGATCTGTTCTTCCGGCAGGTGACTGAGGGAGTCCCGAATCCGGCGCTCGGACATCAACCGATGCAGCGACGTGACCGGTTCGTTCTCGTGTTCGCCGGGGATTTGCCACAGGTCTTCCGTATCCACCGCCATCTCGGCGCTGGAGCGCTGCATCTTCCGCAGCATGTCGATGCGCTGGTTCCGGGCGATGGTGAAGATCCAGGTGGATGCGGCGGCCTTGCGCCAGTCGTAAAGACAGGAACGACGCCAGATGGAAACGAACACCTCCTGCACCAGTTCCTCGGCGTGACTGGCCAGACCATTAGCCATGGCGTAGTACTTGATTTGAGGCGCGAAGTGCTCGAACAGCTGGTGGTACGCTTCACGATCCTGATGCTTGCCCACTTTTTCCAGCAACAAGCTCCAGGGATCCTTGCGCCCCTCTGGCCGTGCCGGCTTCTGTTCCACTGTGGTCACCGGGCGCTCCTTGACGGTCGCGTGGTTTGCGCGGGTACTGGTCATCATTCTATGCACTCGTTGCCGGTTTGTCAGTTCACGGAAATACGCAGCGCGAACCGACATGGATCAGTGCTTTGGTTGCTTCGGCGACACTTTGACACAAACGCCGTGCCGTAGCCGTCGTCCGGGGGATTGCCGCCAGCGCGGGCCGGGGCTAGGCTGAAGAAAAAACAACGACCGTGAAAGCATGAACGCACCAGGCATTGTCGGTAACCTGCCCATTATCCGGGCCCATTACGCGGATATTCTCCGCCAGCTTGTCCGTGAGCTCGGCGGCGATGGCGAAGCGGTACTGGCCGAAGCGGGGGTGCCACCGTCGTTGCTGGCGCATCCGGAAAACCTGATGACCGTCGATCAGTTTGCCGCGCTCTGCCGTGCCGCACTGGCCCGCTGCCAGACGGCCAGCCTGGGGCTGGAATTCGGTCGCCGTCTCAAGTTCACCACCCATGGCGCTCTGTCACAGGCGGCGATCAGCTGCGACACGCTGGAAGAAGCGCTGACGGTGCTGATCAAGTACTTCCGCATTCGCTTCGCCTACATGAATTTGTCGTTTTCGGTCGATGGCGAGGAAGCGGTCATTCAACTGGATCTGGGCCACGGCTATGAAGACTTGTACCGGTTCAACGTGGACGTGGTCATGGCGTCGCTGATGGACGTGAACCGGTTGCTGTTCGGGGATCGGCTGATGGCCGGCGGCCGCTGCTTGCTGGCCTTTCCGGAACCATCGGACTCGGGGCCGTACCGAAAACTGTTTGGCGATCGGGTGACCTTCGACACGGGCGTCAACCAGCTGCGTTTCCGGCGGGAATGCCTGAGCCTGCCGATGTCGCTGTCGAACCCGGTGGCCCGGCGGGTGGCGGAAGCCCAATGCGAAGAGGAAATGCGCTCGATCGAGGCCGCCACGCTGGTATCGGCGCGGGTGAGCCGTATTCTGGAGTCGTCCCGCGAGGGCCGGCTGCCGGGGCTTGACGCGGTGGCCGAGCGGTTGTCGGTGTCCCCGCGCACCCTGCGTCGGCAACTGGCCGCCGAAGGGGTGCGGTTCCAGGAACTGCAGGAGCGGTTGCGGCACCGGCGGGCATTGGAGCTGCTGCGGCGGCGGGAACTGAGTATCGACGACGTTGCCGACGCCCTGGGTTACAGCGATCCGTCCAATTTCGGCCGGGCTTTCCGCAAGTGGGAAGGGGTTTCGCCCGGCACCTGGCGCCGTCAGGCGGGTATTGGCTGAGGGTTACTCCTCCAGATAGGTGTAGCCGTCCAGGCCGGCGGCAAGCTCCGCCAGCAGGGCCTCTTTCTGGGCCGCCGGCAGGCTGCTGGCGGCAAACTTCCCCCGGTAGGCCGCCAGCAGCCGATCCGGTTCGAAATTCACGTATTTCAGTACCTTGGCAACGGTATCCCCGAGAATCGCTTCGCTGACCTGGTAACCGCCGTCGGCGTCTAGGCGAACGTCGACGGAATGGGTGTCGCCAAACAGATTGTGCATGTCGCCGAGGATTTCCTGATAGGCGCCGGTCATGAAGAAGCCGATGAGCAGTGGTTCGTCGGACGCGTCGTCCGGCAGCGGCAGGGTGGTCTCAATGCCCTGTCCGTCGACGTACAGGTCGATACGGCCGTCGGAGTCGCAGGTGATGTCCTGAATCACCACCCGGCGGTTCAGTGGCCGGTTCAGGCCGTTGATCGGCATGACCGGGAAAATCTGGTCAATACCCCAGACATCGGGCAATGACTGGAATAGGGAGAAATTGACGAACAGCTTTTCGGCCAGCTTTTCGTTCAACTCGTCGATGATTTCCCGATGGGCCCGGTTGGCGCCGTCGAGCTTTGACCGCAGCAGATGGCAACACCGGGTGTACAGGGTCTCTGCCTGGGCCCGTTCGGGCAGCGACAACAGGCCATGGGCGAACTGGCCATGAACATCGGCCATGGCGTGCAGAACGTCGTGGTAGATTTCCGGCAAGGCCCGGGGCGAGTCTGCGTCCAGCAGGCTCTGGAGATCCCGCCACAAATCCTGGAGCGGGCTGGCGGCCGCGCCGTCCGGCGGTGTCGGCTCGAGGTTGCTGGCGCGTTCCTGATCGATCACGTTGGTGACCAGCACCGAGTGGTGCGCGGTCAGTGCCCGGCCCGACTCACTGATCAGGTCCGGATGCGGAATGCCGTGCCGGTCGCACTCTGACTGCAGTACGTGCACCACGTTGTAGGCGTATTCGTGCACGCTGTAGTTCATCGAACAGCTGCTGCGCGAGCGGGTACCTTCGTAATCCACACCCAGACCACCGCCAATGTCGACGGTGGCCACCGGTGCGCCCAGCCGGTGCAGTTCGGAGTAGAACCGGGCGCATTCGCGCAGACCGGTCTGAATGTCGCGGATATTGGCAATTTGCGAGCCTAAGTGAAAATGCAGCAGCTGCAGCGAGCCCAGTGCGCCGGCCTGCTTGAGGGTATCGACCACGCTCAGCACCTGGCTGGCGGACAGGCCGAACTTGGATTTCTCGCCACCGGTGTTCTGCCAGTTGCCCTTGCCAATGGTCGCCAGGCGGGCGCGCACGCCAATCAGAGGCGTTACGTCCAGCTCCCGGGCCTGTTCCAGAATCAGCGGCAGCTCGGACTGCTTCTCCACCACGATGTACACCCGGTGGCCGAGTTTCTGGCCAATCAGTGCCAGCCGGATGTATTCGCGATCCTTATAGCCGTTGCACACGATCACCGATCCCGGCGCGCGGGACAGTGCCAGCACCGCCATGAGCTCCGGCTTGCTGCCGGCCTCCAGGCCGATCTGGCCGCGGGAGGCCGCCGGTTCCGCGGCCAGCAGTTCCTCCACTACCCGCCGTTGCTGGTTCACCTTGATCGGGTACACGGCGGTGTAACGACCCTGGTAGCCCTGCTCCCGGGCGACGTGATTGAACGCATCGCACAGCGTGTTGACCCGGTCGTGCAGGATGTCGGTGAAACGGATCAGCACCGGCAGCGGCACGCCGCTACCGGTGAGCTGTCGGGTCAGCTCCGGCAGGTTGATGGTTGCCGGGGTGCGGCCCCGGTCCGGGCGGATCAGGACTTCGCCCTGGGCGTTGACGTCTAGGTAGCCGTCACTCCAGTGAGCGATGTTGTAGACCTTGTGGGCGGCGCTGCCACGGGGGTTGCTCATGCTTGCTATCCTGTCAGTAAACCGGGCCGGATGAATGGTCGCCATTGTAGGAGGAACCATCGCGGGCGGAAAGCGTCGGGTGTGGAAACTACGTGCGCGGTGCACTGGGAAAAGGCTTTGGCTGGCGCCCGCCCGCCCCTACAATACGCCCCTTCAGACAACGCCGACGGCGGACAGCAGGAGACAACAGATGACGGCATTGAACAACGGTTGGTTTACCGAGGTGTTTCAGGATCAGGGCACGGCGTTTTCCCTGCAGGTAAAGCGCAAGCTGCACGAGGAACAAACCCCGTTCCAGAAACTGGAAATCTACGAAACCGAAACCTTCGGCAATCTGATGGTGCTGGATGGCTGTGTCATGCTGACCACGCGGGACAACTTTCTGTATCACGAAATGATGACGCACCCGGCGCTGTTCACCCACCGGGACCCGAAAAAGGTCGTTATCATCGGTGGCGGTGACTGCGGCACGCTCAAAGAGGTGCTCAAGCATCCCGGTGTCGAGGAAGCCTGGCAGGTGGAAATCGACGAGCGTGTGACCCGGATGTCCGAGAAATACTTCCCCGAGCTGTGCGAGTCCAACAACGATCCCAGGGCCAACTTTTTCTTTGGCGACGGCATTCAGTGGATTCGTGACATCGAGCCCAACAGCGTGGATGTGATCATCATTGACAGCACCGACCCGGTTGGCCCGGCCGAAGGGCTCTTTGCCCTCGACTTTTACCGGGACGCCATGCTCGCCCTGCGGGACGGCGGCATCATCGTGCAGCAGAGCGAATCGCCTATTCTGCACACCAACACCATCATCAAGTCCATTCACGAAGACATGCGCAAGGCCGGTTTCGACCACGTCCAGACCCTGCCGTTCCCGCAACCGGTCTATCCCACGGGCTGGTGGAGCTGCACCATGGCGGGCAAAGACAAGCCGGTTCGCTATTTCCGTGAGGAAGACGCCGACAATCGGCCATTCGTCACCCGTTACTACAACTCCGGTGTGCATCGTGGTGCACTCGCCATGCCCCAGTTCATGCTGGACGCGCTGGACGATCCGATCCTGCCCGGCGAGGCCTGATTCCATGCGCAGTGCCGGCTCATTCCTTCCGGTAATGAGCCGGCACCAGCTATGTCCAAGATGATCTCTACCGCACCGGCGGCTTTGCCTACACTTTGACAGGCAGTGCAAATCGTTTTGGTCAACTGTGCGTTGGGAGAAGAACCATGACAGTGCGACAGGGAGAGCCCGAGCGAAACTGGTACCGGTCGGAGCGGTTTAGCCGGGTCAACGGTGCGTGGTATTTCGAAACCCGGGAAGGGATTATTGAAGGGCCGTTCGAGTCGGAACTGGAGGCGGAGCTGGAACTGCGTTTCTATCTGAAGCAAGCCGAGTACCGCGAAGACAGCGCGTTACCACCGGCCTGAGACTGTTCCCCACAAACGACCGAAGGGCGCCTTGGCGCCCTTCGGAAGTACTGCTCACAGGTTACGGTTTTGCGCTCACGAACTCCGGATACGCTTCCATGCCGCATTCGGAGAGGTCGACACCCTCGTATTCGTCTTCTTCGCTTACCCGCAGACCGATCACCGCCTTGATGATGCCCCAGACGATCAGGCTGGCCACGAAGACCCAGACGAAGATGGTGATGGCGCCGATGATCTGGCCGCTGAACGACGCGTCACCGTTGGTGACCGGCACCAGCAGCAGGCCCAGCAGACCGCAGACACCATGCACGGAGATGGCACCGACCGGATCGTCGATCCGCAGCTTGTCCATGGTGACGATGCTCAGGACCACCAGGACACCGCCGATGGCGCCAAACAGAGTCGCGGTCAGCGCGCTCGGGGTGGACGGCTCGGCGGTGATGACCACCAGGCCGGCGAGGGCACCGTTCAGCAGCATGGTCAGGTCCGCTTTGCCGAACATCAGGCGGGCGGTGATCAGGGCGGCGACGGCACCACCGGCCGCGGCGGTGTTGGTGTTCAGGAACACCATGGCCACGGAGTTGGCGCTGGCGATGTCGCCAAGCTTCAGTACCGAACCGCCGTTGAAGCCGAACCAGCCCATCCACAGGATGAAGGTACCCAGCGTGGCGAGCGGCAGGTTGGCGCCCGGGAAGGCCCGGATTTCGCCGTTCGGGCCGTACTTGCCTTTACGGGCACCCAGCAGGATCACACCGGCCAGTGCGGCAGCGGCGCCGGCCATGTGCACGATGCCGGAGCCGGCAAAGTCACTGAAGCCCAGGTCGCCCAGGTTGTACATACCGAAGACAGAGGCACCGCCCCAGGTCCAGGCGCCTTCCATCGGGTAGATGAAGCCGGTCATGACGACGGCGAAGAGCAGGAAGGCCCAGAGCTTCATGCGCTCGGCGACGGCACCGGAAACGATCGACATCGCGGTTGCCACAAAGACCACCTGGAAGAAGAAGTCGGAGGCGCCGGAGTAGATGGAGCCGCCTTCAAAGCCGTCTTCACGGCCGGCGAAGTCACCCAGAACACCGGCGACGTCAACGTCGGCAATGCCGCTGAGGAAGATGCTGCCGCCGTACATGATCGCGTAACCGCACACCAGATACATGATGCAGGAGATCGCGAACAGGGCGACGTTCTTGGTCAGGATTTCAGTGGTGTTCTTGGAGCGCACCAGGCCCGCTTCGAGCATGGCGAAGCCGGCGGCCATCCACATGACTAATGCGCCGCACACGAGGAAATAAAAGGTATCTATTGCATACTGCAGGTGAAAGACGTTGCTTTCCATTGGAAGCCCTCCGCACAAGGCTCTTCAGGTTATAGGTTTTTTTGCGTTGGCTGGGTGAAGGTCAGTCGCTGATCAGACTGCTTCTTCGCCAGTCTCGCCGGTCCGGATCCGGATGGCCTGTTCGAGTTCGGTCACGAAAATCTTGCCGTCACCGATCTTGCCGGTATTGGCCGCCTTGGTGATGGATTCGATGACCTGATCCAGCAGGTTGTCGCCGATGGCGATTTCCACCTTGACCTTGGGCAGGAAGTCCACCACGTATTCCGCGCCACGATAGAGTTCTGTGTGGCCCTTTTGCCGACCGAAGCCTTTGACTTCAGTGACGGTAACGCCTTGCACGCCAATCTCGGATAGTGCCTCACGGACATCATCCAATTTGAAAGGCTTGATGATCGCTGTCACAAGTTTCATTGCTTTCTCCTTGGTAAAGCCGTCCCAACAGTGAGGGCCCGTCGGCCAGTTGTTGAGTTCGGGATGCTGCCACCTCGCACACCAATTGTGCGGATTGCGTACGAGAGCTTTAGCATCGGGTGTGCCAACGCAAAAAAAGACTTATAAAACAGGTTGTTGACTGTTTGGTGTCCCAGATTGGCGCAAACTAGTGCACCAAAACGGGGCTTCCCGGGCGCCGGTGAGCCAAAGTAGAGCGGGCCTCCGGTGACCGTCGCCGGCCATTATATAGCCGACGGCCCTCAGTATGGCAGGCTCTTTACTGTGATACACTCGCAGCTTATGCGTTTCGGCCGCTGTTATCGGCAGGCTGAGCAAGTTTGATCCGGAACCATCGAGGTAAATCGTGAAAGGTCCTCAGGATTTCTTTGCCCAATTGCAGGGCCAGTTTGGCCAGTTTGTACCGGATATGGCGCGGGCGGCCCGGGAAGATTTCGAAACCCAGGCACGGGCTGCCGTGATGTCGGTGTTGTCGCGGCTGGAGCTGGTCACCCGGGAGGAGTTTGATGCCCAGCAGGCTGTGCTCCTGAAAACCCGGGAAAAAGTCGAGGCACTGGAACAGCGGGTGGCCGAACTGGAGCAGAAGCTCCAGGGCTGATCTCCGCCCCGAAACCGGGCAGGATGCCCGCTTGTTGAACCATGGAAGGTTGTCATGCTTGCCGTAGTCCATTCCCGCGCCAGTCTTGGCGTGTCTGCGCCCGCCGTCACGGTGGAGGTGCATCTGTCGGGCGGCCTGCCCGCTCTATCCATTGTTGGCTTGCCTGAAACCGCGGTCCGGGAAAGCCGGGAGCGGGTGCGCAGTGCGTTGCTCAATGCCGGCTTTGAGTTTCCGGCCCGGCGCATCACCATCAACCTCGCACCGGCAGACTTGCCCAAGGAAGGTGGCCGTTTCGATCTGCCGATAGCGCTCGGCATCCTGGTGGCGTCGGGGCAGGTGCCCCCGGACGCCCTGGCGGCCTGCGAATGCGTGGGCGAGCTGGCTCTGGACGGCGGTCTGCGCCCCCTCAAAGGCGTGCTGCCGGCGATCCTCGCGGCGCGGGATGCCGATCGCCAATTGCTGGTCCCCCAGGCCAATGCCGCCGAGGCGGCGCTGGCCAGCCAGGGGGATGTGCTGGCCGCCAGCCACTTGCTGGCGGTGACCGAACATCTGGCCGGGCGCGCCCGTTTATCGCCGGTGACGCCGACCGCACCGGAGGCCGAGGCGGCCGACCGGGGGGCGTTGCCGGATCTGTCGGACGTGCGTGGTCAGGCGGTACCCCGGCGGGCGCTGGAAGTGGCGGCAGCCGGCGGTCATAACCTGCTGTTTTACGGCCCTCCGGGCACCGGTAAAAGTATGCTGGCCAGCCGTCTGCCGGGCATTCTGCCGCCGCTGCCGGACGCCGCCGCCATGGAAGTGGCCAGTGTCTATTCGGTGGCGGGTGTGGCGCTGGCGCCCGGGCACTGGCGCCAGCCACCCTTCCGTGCGCCGCACCATACCGCGTCGGCGGTGGCTCTGGTCGGAGGTGGCTCCAGTCCCCGGCCGGGAGAGATCTCGCTGGCACATCGTGGCGTACTGTTCCTCGATGAGCTGCCGGAATTCGACCGGCGGGTGCTGGAAGTACTCCGGGAGCCGATGGAAAGTGGGGAGATTGCCATCAGCCGGGCGGCACGTCAGGTTCGCTTTCCGGCCCGCTTTCAGGTCGTGGGGGCGATGAATCCGTGTCCCTGCGGTTACAGTGGCCATCCCACCATCGACTGCCAGTGTACGCCGTCTCAGGTCCTGCGCTACCGGGCCAAAATTTCCGGACCCTTGCTGGATCGCTTCGATTTGCATGTGGAAGTGCCGGCTCAGGCCGGCGACGTGTTGTTGGGCACCGGCCCGGAGGGCGAAAACAGTGCCCGGGTCCGGACGCGGGTCCGGGCCGCTCGTGACCGTCAGCAGGCCCGGGGCTGGCTCAACGCCGAGCTGTCGGGCCAGGCGCTGAGACAGGCCTGTACGCTGGCGCCGGACAGTGAACGTATGCTGGTGTCGGCGCTGGAACGTCTGGGGTTGTCGGCGCGTGCGTTTCACCGGGTGTTGCGGCTGGCGCGAACGCTGGCCGACCTTGAGGGCGCCGAGGCCATTGCCCGGGCACATCTGGTAGAAGCCCTGGGCTATCGCCAGATGGATCGCCAGCGGGGCGGCGGTTCGGTGGTGTCCGCCTGAGTCGCGCGACTCTGGTAAACTGTGCGCCAACTCGTGCTAACTCAATCCTGAAACAGCGGAAAAGGATGACAGATGACCGATCAGAAGGAACCGCGCGCTAACACTGAGGCGTCTGCGGATTCACCGGTAACGACCCGTCGCGGGGTGCGAAGTTTCGTATTGCGCCAGGGCCGAATGACCGAGGGCCAGAAGAAAGCCTACGACCGTAGCTGGCCAAAGTACGGTCTTACCCGGGAACAGGGGGTGATCGATCCGCGCGAAGTGTTCGGCCGGGACGCCATGCTCAACCTGGAAATCGGTTTTGGTATGGGCAAGTCACTCGCGGAGATGGCGGCCGCGGCTCCGGAGCAGGATTTCATCGGGGTCGAAGTGCATTTGCCCGGAGTTGGCGCCCTGCTCAAGGACATCGAAGATCGCGGCCTGGAAAACGTCCGCATTTACAACATCGACGCCAACGACGTCATCGATTTGTGTCTGCCGGACGCGAGTCTCGATCGGGTGATGGTGTTTTTCCCCGATCCTTGGCACAAGAAGCGGCACCATAAGCGCCGGCTGATCCAGCCTGAGTTTGTGCAGCGGGTCCGGCACAAGCTGCGGGTCGGCGGCGTGCTGCACCTGGCCACCGACTGGGAGAACTACGCCGAACACATGATGGAAGTGATGGAGGATGCCGAAGGCTTCGCCAACAGCCAGGGGCCGGGGCAGTACTCACCCCGCCCGGAAGACCGGCCCATCACCAAATTTGAAAAGCGCGGCGAGCGCCTTGGTCACGGCGTCTGGGACTTGCTGTTCCATCGCACCAACTGAGGCGCCAGCCCGGCGCCCGCCTAGCTGTGGGCGAGGGGGTGGCGTCGGGCGGCGCGGATGATCACCAGGCCCGCCAGCCCGAGCGTCAGCCCGGTGAATTTGATCAGCGCGCAGACGGTGGCCAACAGGCTCAGGGTGTCGCCGGGCGCCGGCAGGTTGTTCAGCAGCAGGATGTTCTCGGCAACGTCGCTCAGCCCGGCAGTCACAAACAATGCCCGCACCCACCGGGCTACCATACGTTCGCGCACGCCCGGGCGATCCCGCATCAGATGCCGGGTCAGCTGCAGCAAGGTGAGCAGATAGGCGGGAATAAACAGGAAATCGAGCCAGAGCGACGCCCGTGCCCAGAACAGGGCGTCCGGTTGCCAGCTGCGGACAATGGCCCCGGCCTGATCGGCGCTGGCGGCCAGCTGGAAGCTGACAATGCCCTGCGGGGCGGCACTGGTGCGAAGCGGTTGGTCGATCACCATCAGCGCCACCAGCAGCGTGACGGCGGCGATCAGGCTGAGTCTGAAGCCTCTGGGCAGGTTGGTCCATGCCTTTGCAATATCCATTATAAAAACCGCTCCAACAGGCTGTTGAGGTACCGGCGCCCCAGGTCGGTGGCCTGAAGTCGGTCGGGCTCAAGTAACGCTTCCTTTCTCAGTTGTTCCAGTTGTACCGCAACGGACTCCAGTCGTAAACCCGTGCGTTCGGTGAACAGTGACTCGTCGACGCCCTCGGTCAGTCGCAGCGCATTCATCAGAAATTCCAGCGGGCGCTCCGGCGGCTCGATGGTTTCCGCCCCCGCCGTCCGGCTGCCAATCCGTTGCAGGTAGGCCTCCGGTTGCCGGGTCTTCCAGTAGCGCCGGATGCTGCCGTCCGCCAGGCTGACCTTGCCGTGGGCGCCGGCGCCAAGCGCCAGATAATCGCCGAAGGTCCAGTAGTTCAGGTTGTGGCGGGATGCCCGTCCGGGCTGGCTCCAGGCCGAGACTTCGTAATCGTGGAAGCCCCGACTGCGCAGCAGGTCCGCCCCCGCCCGATAGATGTCCCAGAGCCGGTCGTCGTCCGGGAGTTTGGGTGGTCGGCTGTAGAACTCGGTGTTGGGTTCGAGCGTGAGCTGGTACCAGGACAGGTGCGGTGGCTGGTGCTTCAGGGCCTGATGCAGATCCTCGACCGCCTGCTCGGGGGTCTGGCCGGGGAGTCCGTGCATCAGATCCAGGTTGAAATTGTCGAAGCCGGCGTTGCGGGCGCTCTCCACCGCTCGGTGTGCGGCTGTGGCGTCGTGGATGCGGCCCAGGGTTTTCAGGTGCTGTGGATCAAAACTCTGGATGCCGATGGACAGCCGGTTGATGCCGGCCTGGCGGTAGTCGGCAAAGCGTGCCTGTTCGACGGTGCCGGGGTTGGCCTCAAGCGTGATTTCAGCGTCGCTGGCGAAGGCCAGCCGTTGCGTCAGCGCGTCGAACAGGCGGTGATAGAACTCGGCGCTCATCAGTGACGGCGTGCCACCGCCAACGAACACGGTCTGGATCGGTCGGTCCGCA
>JBPEXU010000059.1:0-7732 GCA_052031225.1 Marinobacter sp.
GTCCAGACCGGGCCGAAGTTCGAAATCGAGACGGTCGATAATCTGGACGCGGACGCCCAGGCCCTGCTGACCATCCAGCCGGATCACGACGCCAGCACCTACATCGTCGGCAAAGACCTGCCGCTGGAGCAGACCATAGCCAACATGACCGGCATCCTGGCCGAACTGGGCATGAAGATCGAGATCGCCTCCTGGCGCAACATCGTGCCCCACGTCTGGTCGCTGCACATTCGCGACGCCGCCTCGCCCATGTGTTTCACCAACGGCAAAGGCGCCACCAAGGAAAGCGCCCTCTGCTCGGCGCTGGGCGAATTCATCGAGCGCCTGAACTGCAACTTTTTCTACAACGATCAGTACTTCGGTCCGGACATCGCAAACCAGCCGTTCGTCCACTATCCCAACGAGCGCTGGTTCCAGCCCGGCCCCAATGACGAGCTGCCCGACGGCCTTCTCGATGAACACTGCCTGGCCATTTACAACCCGGATGGCGAACTGCGGGGCTCCCACCTGTACGACACCAACTCCGGCCGGACCGACCGGGGCATCTGCTCCCTGCCCTTTGTTCGCCAGTCCGATGGCGAGGTGGTCTACTTCCCCTCCAACCTGATCGAAAACCTGTTCCTGAGCAACGGTATGAGCGCCGGCAACACCCTGCACGAGGCACAGGTACAGTGCCTGTCGGAGATCTTCGAGCGGGCGGTGAAGCGCCAGATCATCGAACAGGAAATCGCCCTGCCGGATGTACCGGAATCGGTGCTGGCAAAATACCCGAGCATTCTTGAGGGCATCCGGGCGCTGGAAGCCCAGGGCTTTCCGGTGCTGGTCAAAGACGCCTCGCTCGGCGGCCAATACCCGGTGATGTGCGTCACCCTGATGAACCCGAAAACCGGCGGCGTCTTCGCCTCCTTTGGCGCCCACCCGAGCTTCGAGGTCGCCCTTGAGCGCAGCCTGACCGAACTGTTGCAAGGCCGCAGTTTCGAGGGGCTCAACGATGTGCCACCACCCACCTTCAACACCCTGGCCGTGACCGAGCCAAACAATTTCGTGGAGCACTTCATCGACTCCACCGGCGTCGTCTCCTGGCGCTTTTTCAGCGCACGTTCGGACTACGACTTCTGTGAGTGGGATTTTTCCGGCAGCAATCAGGAAGAGGCCGAGTTCCTGTTCGGTATTCTTCGGGATCTCGGCAAGGAAGTGTACGTGGCCGTCTACGACGACCTCGGCGCCCCCGCCTGTCGCATCCTGGTGCCGGGCTACTCGGAAGTCTATCCGGTGGAAGACCTGATCTGGGACAACACCAACATGGCGCTGGCGTTCCGGGACGACATCCTGAACCTGCACAGCCTGGACGACGATCAGCTGGCGGACCTGGTACAGCGGCTGGAGGAAAGCCAGCTCGACAATTACATGACCATCATCAGCCTGACGGGTATCGAATTCGATGAGAACACGGTCTGGGGCCAGCTCACGATTCTCGAGCTCAAGTTGCTGATTTATCTGGCGCTGAAGCAATACGAAGAGGCACAGGAACTGGTCGAGACATTCCTGCAGTTCAACGACAACACGGTCGAGCGGGAACTGTTCTACCGGGCCATGAACGCCGTGTTGGAAATCACCCTGGACGACGAACTTGAACTTGCCGATTACGAAACCAATCTCAGGCGCATGTTTGGCGATCAGACCATGGACGAGGTCATCGGCTCGGTCGATGGCCGGGTCCGTTTCCCGGGCCTGACTCCGACCAATTCCCGGCTGGACGGGCTCGACAAGCACCTGCGGCTGATCGAGAGTTACCGAAAACTGCACGCCGCCCGGGCCGCCAAAGCCGGCATCGCCCTCAACGACCGGCAGTAGCGTACCAACGGGTTGAACCGAATCGGTTTTTCATCGTAGGTTATCAAGGACACGCAGCGGCAAGCCGCAGTAGCTCAGTTGGTAGAGCAACTGACTTGTAATCAGTAGGTCGGGGGTTCGACTCCCTCCTGCGGCTCCATTTTCCGTTCCCTGCCCCTCCCCGGTTCACCGGCCAGTGCCTTGGGTCACTGCGCCAAAGGAATGAGAGCCAACCCGGACCCGGTGCGTTACCATCACCGGTTTCAGGCAGCAATCAGGAGGTGTGCCGTGTCCCGTTCCGAACAGTTCGCCAGCGACAATTACAGTGGGGTCTGCCCCCAGGCCTGGGCCGCGATGGCAGAAGCCAACCGGATGGACGAGCCCGCCTATGGCGAGGACCGCTGGACACAACAAGCGGCCGATGGTCTGCGAGAACTGTTTGACGCGGACTGCGAGGTGTTTTTCGTCTTCAACGGCACCGCCGCCAACTCGCTGGCGCTGGCCTCCATCGGCCAGTCGTTCCACAGTGTGATCTGTCACGAGCTGGCCCACATCGAGACCGATGAGTGCGGCGGCCCGGAATATGCCTCCAACGGTGCCAAACTGCTGCTGGGCGAAGGCCCGGACGGCAAACTGACGCCCGACAGCATTGCCCATCTGGTCACCAAGCGTTCCGATATTCACTACCCCAAACCCAAAGCCCTGAGCCTGACCCAGGCTACCGAAGTCGGCACCGTCTACACCCCGGACGAGCTGAATGCGATTCGAGAGACTGCCCGGCAGTACAACCTCAACATCCATATGGACGGTGCCCGGTTCGCCAACGCGGTTGCCGCCCTGAACGTCCATCCCGCCGAGATTACCTGGAAAGCCGGTGTTGATGTGCTGTGTTTTTCCGGCACCAAAAATGGCCTGGCCCTGGGCGAAGCGGTGGTCTTTTTCAATAAGTCCCTGGCCGAGGACTTTGCCTGGCGCTGCAAGCAGGCCGGTCAGCTGGCGTCGAAAATGCGCTACATCTCGGCGCCCTGGTGCGGGCTGCTCAAAGACGGCGTGTGGCTGGACAACGCCCGCCACGCCAACGCCTGCGCCGAGCGCCTGGCGGCTGGGCTGCAAGCCGTTCCCGGGCTCTCCCTGCGCTACCCCCGCCAGGTGAACGGGGTCTTTGTCGAGATGCCCGATGCCGTTCAGGCCGCGCTTCGGGAACGGGGCTGGCGCTTCTACACCTTCATCGGTGGCTGCGCCCGGCTGATGTGTTCCTGGTCAACCAGCCCGGAACAGGTTGACCGCTTTCTGGCCGATGTCCGCGCACTGATGGGAGCAGTTGAATGAACGTCGAAGACCGCTTTGTGGACGTTCCCGGTGGTCAGGTACACACGCGGACCTGGACGCCCGGCGGCAGCGACGGCAAGTTCCCGGTGGTGCTGCTGCATGACTCGCTCGGTAGCGTGGCCTTGTGGCGGGATTTTCCCGGCGCGCTGGCCGAGGCCCTGAATCGGCCCGTTGTGGCTTACGACCGGCTGGGTTTCGGCCAGTCTACGGCGCGACAGGCGCCACCGGCCAAGACCTTCATTCAGGACGAAGCACGGATCTATTTCCCTGCCATTCGGGAGGCGCTGGGCATCGGTCGCTACGCCCTGTTCGGGCACAGCGTCGGCGGCGGTATGGCCGTTATTATCGCCGCCGAGAATCCCGAACACTGTCAGGCGGTCATTACCGAGGCGGCCCAGGCCTACGTCGAAGAACGCACTCTGGCCGGAATCCGGTCCGCCCAGGCCAACTTCGCACGGCCCGGACAGATGGAAAAACTGGTGCGCTGGCATGGCGACAAAGCCCGCTGGGTACTGGCAGCCTGGACCGATTCCTGGCTGTCGCCGGCGTTTTCGGACTGGTCGCTGGCGCCCTGGTTGGCAGACGTCCGATGCCCGGTGCTGGCCATTCATGGCGATCAGGATGAGTTTGGCTCGCTGGCGTTCCCCAGACGCATCGCCGAAGGCGTAAGCGGACCTTCGGAGTTGCTGCTCCTGGAGCAGTGCGGCCATGTCCCCCACCGGGAACAACAGGCCGCCGTGATCGAAGGGGTTGCCCGGTTTGTCAGCCGGCACGTCCGGCCGGCGAACGAACTCAGGCCAGTTTGACGTTCATGGTAATGTCCGCGGTAAAGCACTTGCTGCCGTCCGCATCAAACGCCGCGACCGGCACTACGATCGCGCCCGGCTGGGAAAAATCCACGCCGCCGGCATCACACACCACTCGCAGGTCCGTCTTGGCTTTGGCCAGATACTGCACGGTCATGCCCTGCGGAATCCAGCGCGCTCCATCCGGGATGGAGGCATCGGTGGTCATGCCCGCCACTAGCTCGGCGGCGTTGCACATGGCGATGGCGTGAATCGTCCCGATATGGTTGTGCACCTTTTTCTGGTTACGAAGGATCAACTCACAATAACCGGGCCGATACTCGGTGATCTCCGGATCGATGGTGGCGAAATACGGTGCAACCTGACCGATTCCCTTGGAAAACGCTTCGGTCCCCATCTGCTGAAACATGGTTAAGAACTGGCTCATGACAATGTCCTCTAAGGTCTGGGAAGTTAGCGCGGGAACCGGTTCAGGATGTGGTTCAGAAACCGGACCACGACATCGATCTCGGTGTCGGTAAAGCCCTCGGTCAGTTGTTCATTCAGGCTTTGCAGCAAAGGCGACACGGCCGGCAACAGCGTCCGCCCCCGTTCCGTGAGATAGAGCCGCGACGCCCGGCCATCGTGATCGCACGGACGGCGCTCCAGAATGCCGATACGGGTCATCCGGCCCGCCAGCCCCGAGACTGCTGCTTTGTTCAGCCCGAGCGCGCGGGCCAATTCAACCTGCAAACAGCCTTCGTGTTTCCCGACGTATAGCAGCGCCGCCACTTGCGTCGCGGAAATGCCCAACGCCCGCTCGGTCTGTGCATCGACATGGCTGAACAGCCGGTGCTGAGCCTTGTTGATCAGGAAGAATAGCCGTCGTTCCAAAATGCCACCCTTATCTAGTTCGCACGCACACTTTATAGTACACATGTATACTATATGCGTAAACCTATTCCCTCTGGCGGTAATACGCGCCGTATCCGTGAGCGCAAAAACCGGAATGCGCGCGCAAACCGGGACGTGTATCTTGTTGGCAGACCCTGAGCCCCGAACACCGCCATGCGCGATTCGGCCAACCTATAGGTATCACTCATGACAAACGATGACCCGTCCAAGTTGCTTCGCGATCGCATCGTTGCGGCGTGTCGCCGGTTGGAACAGCCGGAGTCTCAACCCTCACTGGAAGATCTGGCCCAGGGTGCCGGTTTGAGCCCCTGGCATTTCCAGCGGCTGTTCAAACGCATTGTCGGAGTCACCCCGAAACAATACGCCAAGCGTCATCAGTCCTCCCGCTTTGCCGAGCACCTGCGCAATGGCGCCACGGTGACCGATGCGGTGTTCGACTCCGGCTTCAGTTCCACCAGCCGGGCGCACGATCAGGCCGGCGGACGCCTTGCCATGAAACCGTCGGATCTGCGACGGGGCGGACAGGGCCTGACCATTCGTTATGGCATTGCGCAGTCGTCATTGGGCTGGGTGATCGTAGGCATGACCGACAAGGGGCTGTGTGCGATCGAGTTCGGGGACGATCCGGCCATTCTGCCTGAACTGCTGACGGCCAGCTTCCCCAACGCCACACTGGCCGACGCCGGGCCGGACTTCGCCAAGGTTCTGAATCAGGTCGTTGCTTTTCTGGATGACCCGGGCGCGGGGCTGGATCTGCCGCTGGATATTCGCGGCACCGCATTTCAGGAGCGGGTCTGGCAGGTACTGCGGACCATTCCCGCCGGCCAGACCGTCAGCTACGCCGACGTCGCCAAACGCCTGGGGAATCCGCGCAGCGTCCGGGCAGTGGCGGGCGCCTGTGCCGCCAACAAGCTGGCGGTGGCGATCCCCTGCCACCGGGTCGTCCGCAGCGACGGCGACCTGAGCGGTTACCGCTGGGGTGTTGAACGCAAGCGGACGCTGCTGGAGCGGGAGTCGCGGGACTAGCTCAGGCCGTCGCCGTCGCCTCCGCCGCCAGCGTCCGTACCCGCTCAAAGTCCTCTTCGGTGAACACACCGTTGACGCCGGAAATCGCGGCCAGCTTCATACCGTGCTTGAGCCCGAGCTTGTAGATCTCCCGCACTTTTTCCCATTCGATGTTGCGGCCCAGGGTGAAGTTCTCAAACCGCCCTTCCAGCGCCAGTACGATGGTTTCCGCCAGACAGGCATAGGCAATGCCCGGGGGCAGGCCAATGTCTTTCATCCGGACGTCCCCCGGTAGCTGGATCTCACCGGACTCGATCACCAGCACGTCCGGGCGTTTGGCGACGTCCTCGGCCGGGATATCCAGCGGCCGCGCCACATCGGTGATCACGCAGCCGGGCTTGACCTTCATGATGTCCAGCACCCGCTTGCCAGCGCCGGAGGTGGCCGTCACCACCATGTCCATGTCCGCCAGGTCCCGATCGGTCGTGGCCGCAACGTGGACCCGGGCACCGGGCGTTTCCTGTTCGATGCTTTCCTTGAGCGCCAGCAGCTTGGCGGCTTCCGGGGCCACCAGATAGATCTGCTCAACCGCCTTGGCCAGCAATCGGGCGCACACCGAACCGATGGCGCCGGTCGCACCGACCACCATGGCCTTGCCCGCCATTTTGCCGCTCTTACCGATCTTGACCCGGCCAATGCGCTTGGCGGCGTCGTGCGCTGCCCACAGCGCGCCCGAGGCGCTGTAACTGTTGCCGGTGGTGATCGGAAGCGGTGCCCGTTTCGCCACGGTCACGCCGGCGTCCCCAACCACCTTGGTAAAGGCGCCAAGCCCCATGATCTGGGCACCCAGCTTTTTCGCCAGCTTCGCCGCCGCCAGCAACCGGCTGTAGGTAAACTCCGGATCGTGGGCCATGATCTCTTTGGGGGTTCCGCCCACGGTGATCAGCCAGCCCTCGACTTCGTCACCGGTCGGCGACCGGATGCCAGACACTTTTGAGTAGATAAACGGCGGCGTGTAGGCCACCGCCTTTTCGACCAGATTCATCACCACCGGCGGCGACACATTGGCGATCCAGTCCAGCGGCCGGGTCTTGGTGAGGTACTGCTGCGACAGCGGGTGGATAACGAAGGCAAAACGATTGACCCGCCGATAGCCGTCCGGATACAGAATACGCGGTTCGAGGCCAAGTTTCTGGATCACGTCGAGGAAATCGTCGGCCCCGAGCTGCTCCGGGGTCCGCGACAGCGCGGCGCTGATCATCGCCTCCATGACGTTGGTGCCGATCGGACGCCCCCCCAGCCACGGGCTGTAGTCCACCACCATCGCCACCCGTCGCGAGCGCATCCAGTCCAGCACCGAGTCGGTGACCCGGGAGGTGATGATGGTCTTGCCGTCCAGTTCGTTGGCGGTGAAGGATTCCAGATCGCCGATCGCGCCGACTATCACATGGGCATCCCGGACCGAGCTGTGCAGGGAGTCGGCCACCAGCTTCTCACCCAGTCGATAGACCGGATTGTGCTGGATCGCACTGATCGCCTTCACCGCCATCGGTTTGAACATCAGCGATGAGGTCAACCGGGTGTAGGTCTCGAGCTGTTCGAGCGAGGTGAGCAGGCGCGGCACGCCAAAGTCGATGTAGGGATCGGCGAACATCAGGTTGTCGGTGTGTTCGGACAACGCCCGGGCAATGCGGTAGCCGGCCTGGCCGTTGAGAAACAGCACCCGGGCGTTGTCGAAAAAGTGCCCCAGTTCGGTCTGGGTGTGACGCACCGCCCACTCCTGCAAAATGCCCCGAAGCCCGGCACCGGTGGTCACGGGAACATCCGGCACCCGAGCCTCCAGCCGTGCGGTATCCGGGTGCTCC
>JBPEXU010000006.1:0-5112 GCA_052031225.1 Marinobacter sp.
GGCCTGGGCTCACGAGTCGGCGCCGGTTGCCGCCGACGACGCCAGAGCGCGGCTCGAAACCGCCTTCGCCCACGCCGGTGCCCAAATCCGCGCCGCCCGCGCGGCGAATCCGGTACTCGAAAAAATGGGGACTACGCTGGTGGTGGTGTGGTTGGTCCGCGACACCGCGTTTGTCGCACACGTGGGCGACTCGCGCTGTTACCGGGTCCGGGATGGTGCGGTCGCGTGCCTGACCCGGGATGACACTGTGGTTCAGAACATGCTGGAGGACGGCACCATCACCGAAGCCGATGTCCCGAACGTGCCGTTTCGACATGTGCTGACCCGGGCGATTGGTGCCGGTGAGGACACCTGTCCCAGTTTCAGGGAAGAGCGATTAATGCCGGGGGACGGCCTGCTGTTGTGCTCCGACGGTCTGACCGGGGCGGTGCCGGTGGCCGACTGGCCCGGCCTTCTGCAGGCCGCGGATAACCCCGACCAGGCTGTGCAATCGTTTATCAATCAGAGTCTCAGCAACGGTGCCGAAGACAATGTTTCGGTGCTGCTGCTGACCTTGGAATACTGAGGAATCCAATATGGCATCCCTGTCTCAGCTCGTGGATAACGTGGTGGTCAACACGTTCGAACTGACCCAGCCGGTGACCCGGATCGGTCGCCGACCGGACAACGACATCCGGATCGACGAAATCTCGGTCAGTGGTCAGCACGCGGTGATCGAGTCGATTCCGAATGCCTACCTGGAGGGCACGGTCGACTACTTCATCGTCGACAGCAACAGCACCAACGGCACCTTCGTCAACGACCTGAAAGTCGACGGGCGTCAGCGCCTCAACAGCAACGACGTGATCCGCATCGGCTGGAACGAGTTCCGGTTCATCGACGAAGAGGAAAACGCTCTGGAGAAGACCGCCTATATCCTCGACTGACGCCCAGCCAGACAGGGTGCCTCAGGCACCCTGATCGTCGGTCGCCAGCTCGGCGTTGTGGTAGACGTTCTGCACGTCGTCCAGATCGTTCAGCATGTCGAGGAATTTCTCGAACATCGGAATGTCGTCGCCCTGGATCTGGGTGGTGGTCTTGGGCAGGAACTGAATTTCGTCGACGTCGAAATCGATGCCCTCGAACGCACTTTCCAGCGCCTGCTTGGCCTTGGCGTACTCGGTGTTCGGGGTGAACACGGTAATACGGCCATCCTCGTTCTCGATGTCGGTGACATCCACGTCGGCGTCCATCAGCGCTTCGAGAACGGCGTCTTCGTCGTCGCCGGCAAAGGCAAAAATCGCGCAGTGATCGAACATGTGGGCCACCGCGCCTGGCGTGCCGATCTTGCACTTGGTTTTGGTGAATGCCAGGCGGACATCGCCGAAGGTGCGGTTCGGGTTGTCGGTCAGACAGTCCACGATCACCATGCAGTTGCCCGGGCCGTAGCCTTCGTATCGGGCCGGGGCGTAATCTTCACCGGCACCGCCTTTGGCCTTGTCGATCGCTTTTTCGATCACATGCGAGGGCACCTGGTCTTTCTTGGCCCGTTCGATCAGGCCACGCAGGGACAGGTTGGCCTGCGGGTCCACGCCGCCGGATTTGGCGCACATGTAAATCTCGCGGCCATACTTGCTGTAGACCTTGGTTTTTGCCGCGGCCGTTTTGGCCATGGATTCTTTGCGGTTCTGGTAGGCTCTGCCCATCTGACCTGCCTCTTGTTCGTTCCGGAAAAGGCCGGATTTTACTGGACAATCCGGCCCTGGGACAGGTTTTGATTACACGTAGTCGACCGGGCGGGTGTAATTGTCCTGGGACAGCAGGTCGATGCCGCAGGGCATTTCCGACACCCAGTTGAGGAAACGCTCCACCATCTCCGGCCCCTCAAAGCGCTTGCCGTGCTGGGGCACGATCATGCTCACCTCCAGTTCGCGCACCATGTTGGCCCACAGACGACAGACTTTCTGGGACGCAATGTAGCGGCGATGGAAGCCGGTCATGTGCGGGATATGGCGGTCGAAATCCTGTACCGGCAAGTGCTCGTCCTCGCAGCCAATCGACGCGCCCAGGTCTCCGGAAAACAGGATTTTCGACACCGGATCGTAGAACTGCAGGTTGCCGACCGAGTGCATGAAGTGCGCCGGCAGGCAGCTGATGTAGCTGTCGCCAAACGGCACCTTGGCGCCGGCGTCGGGAATGCTGACGATGCGGTCGTAAACGCTGCCGGTCAGCTGATTGGACACGTAGCTGGACACCAGGTGCGGCAGGAACCGGGCCCAGAGCCGGGAGGTGACCACCTTGGCCTTGGTGTGCACAATCCAGCGGTCGATGGCGCCGATGATGTCCGGGTCCTGATGCGAGGCGAACACGTAGTCCATGTCGCGCATGTTCATGTAGCGCGAGGCGGCCACCGACAGCGGGGTGTAGGTGAGGTCGCCGCCCGGATCAATCAGCGCTTCATGCTTGCCGTCAACGATCAGGAACTGATTGGACTGGACCCCTTCGCCAGTGACCAGGGAATCGAACATCAGGCATTTGTGGTGTCCGTTGTCGAACAGGACAATAGGTTCGGCCGCCATATCTGTCTCCGCGTGAATGGATGTTGGGCTGGAAGTAGCCGGATATTGCAAACTGCGCGGAGATTACAGAATCGGAAAACGCGGCCCTTTGCCTCAGGTCAAATCTCTGACATTCATCAAGTAACGTTTTGTTGCCAGTGCCGGTCGCCCTAGGCCATCCGGGGCACCTTCTTGATTCCCTTGCGGATTCCCTGCTCCAGAGCGGTGCTGATGACCTTGCCGCTGAACGGAATCACGTCTTCGAAGCTGATGGTGTAGTTCAGTCGGGTCTGGCCCTCGGCGGTGTCCTCAAATCGGATCCGGCCGACGTGATTGCGGATCGGGCTCGGGCTGGTGATGGCGTACTCGATCAGTGAATCCGGCTCGAAGTTAAGCACCGTCTCTTCCAGGCCGATCGGGCCGATACCGATCTTGCGCACCGAGCCGATGCCGTTCGGGTCGGCCTGATCGCTGTCCTTGATGCGCTTTACCGGTGCGCCCAGCAGTTTGCCGAAGCGCTCGTGATCGGCGAACAGGGCAAACACCCGGCTGCGCGGGAGGTTGAAGGTTTCCTGAATCTCAATGGTGTACTGTGCCATACGCCGTCCTGTGTTGTTGTTCGTTGTCGCAGTAAGAGTAGCGTTTGCGCGTCGGCAACAAAAGCCGCCGGTGTCCGGTGTCCCATTCTGGCCCTTAGTGACGGGCGGTGTGGCGATAGTCCCGGGGCGACTGGCCCATGACTTTCTTGAACAGCCGGGAGAAATAATAGGCGTCGTCGTAGCCCAGGCGGCGGCTGATGTCGGCAAAGCTCAGGCTGGTGGTGTCGAGCATCTGGCAGGCACGTTCCACCTTCAGGTGCAGAAAATGCTGGATGGGCGAGGTCCCGGTCTGCTCCCGGTACCGGGTGGCGAAATGGGCCGGGGACAGCCCGGCGACGTCCGCCAGTTGCTCCAGGGTAATGCGCTCATCCAGATGCTCGCGCATGAAATTGTGAATGCTCTCCAGTTCCAGCTTGCGCTCGTGGTTGATTTCGTCCGCATTCAGCGGCACCGCGGCCAGCAGCTGGCGCAGCCGGTTGGCGGCGTGGATCAGGCCCCGGGTCCGGAAACCGGTCTGGCGAACCGACAGCAAGCCGTTGAAATCCACCAGCAACCGCGGCTGCCGGCCCAGATGCCGTATCCGGGTGCTGTCGTCAAAGCCCATGTAATGCCGGAAGTCCTCGGCCAGCGGCCCGGTGTAGTGGACCCAGTGAATGGTCCAGGGGTTGTCCGGATCGGCGGTGTAACGGTGACTGGCGCCCGCGGGCAACAGCAGCAGGTCCCCCGCCTGCACCGTGTAGGGCTCGCCAGCGACGTTCAGAAAGGCCTTGCCCTCGGTGCAGTAGATCAAAAGATTGTCTCGATGGTGCTCCCGGTGCATGTGGTGCCCCGCGGCTTTGCGGTAGTGCCCGAACGCCAGTGGGTACAGTTCCCGGGTCAGTGGGTGGCTTGCCAGTAGCCGAACAATGGGCTCAGGTACCACATAGCGCACACTGTCCGGGGGGACCGGCCATTGCGAGGTCTGAGTGGTTCGTGTTCGGGGAGAAAAATCGCTCATCGAAAAATAATCCATCATGTGCGAAATTTAGTCAATCACCCCGAGCCCGGGGCCGTGCTAGTCTTTTTTGCAATCGTGGCCAGGACCCAGAGGGCGTGGCCTGTTTCCCGGACAACAACAAACAGGGATATCACTATGAAGAAAGTACCTCAGTACATTGGCGGTGAATTCGTCGAGAGCCAGTCCAGCGAGTGGATCGACGTCACCAACCCTGCCACCAACGAAGTGATTGCCCAGGTCCCTTGTGCCACCGAGGCGGAAATGCGCAAGGCCATCGATCACGCGGGCGAAGTCTTCAAGAGCTGGAAAGAAGTGCCGGTGTCCGAGCGGGCGCGGGTCATGCTCCGGTATCAGGCGCTGCTGAAAGAGCATCACGACGAAATCGCCGAAATCCTGTCCCAGGAAACCGGTAAGACCTTTGACGATGCCAAGGGCGATGTCTGGCGCGGCATCGAAGTGGTCGAGCACGCGGCCAACGTCGCTTCTCTGATGATGGGTGAGACTGTGGAAAACGTTGCCCGCGAGGTCGACACCCATTCCTGGATTCAGCCGCTGGGTGTTTGTGCCGGTATCACGCCGTTTAACTTCCCGGCCATGATTCCCTTGTGGATGTTCCCGATGGCCATTGCCTGCGGTAACACCTTTGTTCTGAAACCGTCTGAGCAGGATCCGCTGACCCCGATGCGCCTGGCGGAACTGTTCGAGCAGGCCGGTGCGCCCAAGGGCGTTCTGCAGGTGGTGCACGGTGCCAAGGCCCAGGTCGATACCCTGTTGACCGATCCGGCGATCAAGGCCATTTCCTTCGTCGGCTCCGTGCCGGTCGGCCGCTACATCTATGAGACCGGCACTCGCCACATGAAGCGGGTACAGAGCTTCGCCGGCGCCAAGAACCACATGGTGATCATGCCCGATGCCGACAAGCAGCAGGTGATCAACGCCCTGGTTGGCGCCTCTGTCGGTGCCGCCGGCCAGCGTTGCA
>JBPEXU010000060.1:0-19478 GCA_052031225.1 Marinobacter sp.
TGAGCCGATACACCGGGCGATTGTCTGGCAGGATCGCCGAACCGCGTCCTGGTGCGCGAAGCTCAAATCGGATGGTTACGAAGATCAGGTGGTCGAGCGTACCGGCTTGCTGATCGATCCCTATTTCTCCGCGACCAAGGTGACCTGGCTTCTGGACAATGTGGACGGAGCCAGAGCGCGCGCGGAGGCCGGAGAGCTGGCGTTCGGAACCGTCGACAGTTGGCTGCTGTGGAAGCTGACCGGTGGCCGCTCGCATTACACCGACGCCACCAACGCCTCGCGCACCGCGCTGTTCAATATTCACCACCAGGCCTGGGATGAGGAACTGCTCCGTCTGTTCCGGGTGCCCCGGGCACTGTTGCCGGAAGTGCTCGACAGCGCCGCGGACTACGGCACCACCGATGGCCAATGGCTGGGGGCCGAAGTGCCGGTTGCCGGTATCGCCGGCGATCAGCACGCCGCGCTGATTGGTCAGGCCTGCTTTCAGCCGGGGATGGCCAAGAGCACCTACGGCACCGGTTGTTTTCTGATGCTCAATACCGGCGACACGGCATTGCGCTCGGAGAACCGGCTGCTGACGACCATGGCCTACCGACTGAACGGCAAGCCGACCTACGCGGTGGAAGGCAGTATCTTTATCGCCGGCGCGGCCATGCAGTGGCTGCGTGATGGTCTGGGCCTGCTTCGCCACGCCAGCGAATCCACCGAACACGCCGAGCAGGTCGGTGTCGACAACCCGGTGTATCTGGTTCCGGCGTTTACCGGCTTGGGCGCGCCGCACTGGGACCCCCATGCCCGGGGGGCGATTATGGGGCTGACCCGGGACACCGGCGTGGCTGAAATCGTCACCGCGGGCCTGCAATCGGTGTGCTATCAGACCAAAGACCTGGTCCGGGCCATTCAGAACGACGGTGCTCGCCTGCAATCGCTGAGGGTCGATGGCGGCATGGCCGTCAACGACTGGGTGATGCAGTTTCTGGCGGATATTCTCAATGTCACCGTGGACCGGCCCCGCATTACCGAAACCACCGCGCTGGGTGCCGCCTACCTGGCCGGCCTGCAAACCGGTGTCTACGCCGGGCTGGAGGAGATCAGTGAACTCTGGGAATGTGAGCGCCGGTTTGTGCCGGGCATGAAGCCGGCACTGCGCGAGTCGCTGTATGCCGGCTGGCTGGACGCGGTGGACCGGATCTGCAACAACTGACGGTCAGACCGTCCGCTCAAACGCGATCAGATGATCGGCTTCCACCCTGACCGGCACGTGTTCGCCAAGGTGGAAGTCGAGGTGACTGCGGAACAGGGCCTCAAATTCGGTTTCCTCGGAGCATCGGAACCGGTACAGCGTGGATGTGCCGGCGAAGGTTTTCTCGACCACCTTCGGCTTCAGATCGGAGTCCGGATCGTAGACGATGTCATCCGGCCGGATCAGAACATCCACCAGCGTGTCCGGTTTCCAGTTGTAGGCCCGGTTGCCGTGGATCACACCGAGTTCCGACTCAATGGTATCCGGCCCCAGCACCTTGCCGGGAATAAAGCCGCCTTGACCGACAAAACTCGCAACAAAGCGATTCGCGGGTTCGTGGTAGAGGTTGTAGGGCACGTCCCACTGTTGCAGTTTGCCCTGTTTGAGCACCGCGACCTGATCGCACATGGCGAACGCTTCCTGCTGGTCGTGGGTCACCAGGATGGCACTGATGCCCAGGGTTTTCAGTATTTCCCGGACGTCCAGACTCAGTCGTCGGCGCAGATCGGCATCGAGATTGGAAAACGGCTCGTCCAGCAGAATCAGGGTCGGTTCCGGTGCCAGGGCACGGGCCAGCGCCACCCGTTGTTGCTGACCTCCGGATAGCTCATGGGGGTAGCTGTCGGCCAGGTCCTGCAGATGCACCAGTTGCAGCAACTCCATCACTTTGGCTCGGCGCTCGGTCTTGGCCATGTCGGTCAGACCAAAACCAACGTTGTCGGCGATGCTCAGGTGGGGGAACAGGGCGTAGTCCTGGAATACCATACCAATCCGGCGCTTTTCCGGTTGCAGGGTCCGGCCCGGCAGGCTGATGGTTCGGGAAGCAAGCCGGATCTCACCCTGGTTCAGCGGCAGGAAGCCCGCCAGCGCCCGCAGGATGGTGCTCTTGCCGCAGCCACTGGGGCCAAGGAGGCAGCCGATATCGCCGTGGCTAAGCGCGAAACTGACGTCCTGGACCACCGATTCCCCACCGTAGCCACAGGACAGGTTGTTGACTTCGAGCAGCCATTCCTTGGCTGGTGATGTCGATGCCGCCATAGGGGATCAATCCAGCCGGTTGAGGATCAGGAATTCCAGCAGCGCCTTCTGGGCGTGCAGGCGGTTCTCTGCCTCGTCCCAGACCACCGAGCCCGGATGTTCCATCATGTCGGCGGAAATTTCTTCGCCCCGATGGGCCGGCAGGCAGTGCATGAACAGGGCGTCGCGATCGGCCAGGGCCATCAGCCCGGGGTTGATCTGATAGGGGCGGAAGGCCTGTTCCCGCGCCTTCTGCTCGTCTTCCTGGCCCATGGACGCCCAGACGTCGGTGACCAGCAGGTGGGCACCGGCCGCCGCCTCGGCGGGGTCCCGGACCACCGCAACCCGGTCGGCGTGCGCCTGCAGTAACGCGTCGTCCGGTTCATAGCCTTCCGGGCAGGCGACCCGAAGCTGGAAATCGAACTTGGCCGCGGCGTTGATGTAGGAGTGGCACATGTTGTTGCCGTCGCCAATCCAGGCAACCGTTGCGCCCTGAATGCTGCCGCGATGCTCCCGGTAGGTCTGCATGTCGGCGAGTAGCTGACAGGGGTGGAATTCGTCGGTCAGGGCGTTGATGACCGGAACCCGGGAGGCGGCGGCAAACCGCTCCACCTTCTCATGCTCGAAGGTGCGGATCATCACCGCGTCCACCATGCGGGAAATGACGATGGCAGAGTCCTCGATCGGCTCGCCCCGGCCCAACTGGGTGTCTCGGGGCGACAGGAACATGGCCGACCCGCCAAGCTGAGTCATCCCGGCTTCAAACGACACTCGGGTGCGGGTCGAGGATTTCTCAAAGATCATCGCCAGCACTCGGTTCTTCAGCGTGTCCCTGACGGTGCCCTGGCGCCACTCCGTGCGCAGTTTGCTGGCATGATCCAGCAGCGCTTCCAGCTCGCTGGTGCTCATGTCGTTCAGTGTCAGAAAATGTCTTACCGCCATGCGATGGCCCTTACTTCTGTGAAACCACGACCCGTGGCTTTCCTGATCGTCGGAAACCGGGAAAAGTGCCGGAAAAATGGGGCATCAAGTCTAGCCCTTCGGGGTTGGGAAGACAACGCCGCTACGGGTGTTGCCGAGGTGTTGCTGAATTGGTGAGCGGTTGGTGACGCGTGTACAATAACCCCAGCCGATTGCCTAAGGGCAGTTCCGTTCTCAATCAGAGGTGCATGTTCATGGACATCAACGAAACCATCAAGAGCCAGCTTGAAGAAAACCCGATCATCCTCTACATGAAGGGCACGCCACAGGCTCCCCAGTGCGGTTTCTCAGCCAAAACCGTCCAGGCGCTGATGGCCTGCGGTGAGCGGTTTGCGTTCGTCAATATTCTGGAAAATCAGGAGCTGCGTGAAGCCCTGAAGGTCTATTCCAGCTGGCCGACCTATCCGCAGCTGTACATCAACGGTGAGCTGGTGGGCGGTTGCGACATCGTTCTGGAATTGTCCGAAAGCGGCGAGCTGGCCAAGATGGTCAAAGACGCCGCCAAACAGGCCGAAGCCTGATCCCCGATGGATCAGAGTCGCTTCGGGGTGAATACCAGTTCCACCTCGAAGCGTCTCTGTTCGCCACTGTCTTGCGGCGGCTCTGGATAGGGGCTTGCTGCCAGCGCCGCCCGATAGGCGGCCCCATCAATCTGCGAACTGCCCGTGGATCTGATGACCGTCGCCCGGGTCAGGGCACCGTTTGCCAGCAAATGCAATTCGATTTCCATCCGAACCGTGTCCCGTAGCTGGTTGATCGCCGGCAGTCGCAGTTGTTCCAGTTCCCGGGCCAGGTGTGTGGCCAGACGAATCAGATAGGGGTCCTGCTCCGTCGGTGAGCGGGTAATCTGGGTCCTCTCCGAAGGCTCG
This sequence comes from Marinobacter sp., assembly GCA_052031225.1. GTDB lineage: Bacteria > Pseudomonadota > Gammaproteobacteria > Pseudomonadales > Oleiphilaceae > Marinobacter. The sequence continues at coordinate 4,111 of JBPEXU010000060.1, forward strand.
CCTGCCTCGCTGACGGGAGGTCGTGCCGGCCTGCCCGCAGCGGCGCTCGGGGCTGTCGGTCGACTGGCGGTCGCTTGTCCCGGCCGGGGCGCGGGCTGAGGTTTGCCAAGCGGTTCCGGAGTGGCGGCCGCGGTTTCAGGGGCTGGCGATGGTGTTGTTTGCTCGCTCCGGGTCGGGAGGGGCTGGGGCGCGGTCGGGACGACAAACGCATCGTGGCGCGGTTTGGGCGCCGCCTGAGCGCTCGCCGACGGCGAAGGCCGCGACGGGGCCGCACCCCCGGTGGATACCAGCTGAAAGGTCAACCGATGAGAAAGAGCATCGTCCTCAGCGGGGATCGGGGCCGGAACGCTCGAAAACAGCAGAGTATGGGCCAGTATCGCGGTTGATACCGCGAGCGCGAGACGGTAATTGGCCGGAAGGCCCTGGGACAATGTGGAGCCTGTCATCGATCTCAGGCAGTTCTGCTCCGCAAGGTGCCGACCACGGCATCCAGAGCCCGGTCGATCAGTGCGCCCTGTTCGAGCGGCGTCATCCGTCCCCGGCGAATTTCATGGGCCAGCTCGACCCGGGTCTTTTCGATCACCTTCAGGCCCATCCGGTTGACGAACACGAAGGAGTCGGCTTCCTCAATAATCGCTGACAGCTTGCATCGGAAGCTGGCACCGTTTACCAGCCGGAATTCGACCCAGTCGCCAATTTCGATGCCGTCGATCTGCGCCATGAACTCGGAAATGGCGACGTCTTCGGTCTGGCCGGATACCTGGCCGGTCACGACCGGTTCCTCGTCGGCGGCCACGTCAGGCTGCTCGTCCCGGACTTCGGCGGACGGGAGTGTGCGGAAGGACTCGGCCAGTTCGTGCTTGAGGTCGGCCATCATTTCATCCAGCTTGGAGGCGTTGTAGGACACTTCCTCCAGGCCCGCGCGCAGCGATTTCAGCAGCCCGGGCACGACACGAACCCACTGGTCGCGCTCGGTGTCATCTTCGTGAGGGTGCAGGCACCAGATCAGATCGTCCACCACTTTTACGCTTTCCTGCCAGCGATGCTCGACATCATCCCGGAGATACGCCAGGAACATGAACCGGCTCCAGCCATTGATGAGAATGGTGTGAACCGTCTCAGGCAGCCGGTAACGCTTCAGTTTTTCCTGCAGGACGCGATCAACGGTTTCCTGTGCTTTCTGGGATTTGATCCGGCCACGTTCAGACTCGCGGGTGCGCTGTTCAACCAGCGACGCCTTGCGGTTTTCCCGCGCCAGGTACTGCTCAAACTCTTCGTTCAGGGTTTCAAACAGCGTCAGATCGCCATCAAACTCGTTGAGAATGCGCTGGACGATGCTGTGTATCTTCTCGTACAGCTTGTCCCGGGCCTTGTCGTCGCTCTTGCTCCAGCCAATGCCGGCACGGGCCAGAGAGTTCAGTAGCCGCCGGGCCGGGTGCGTTGCCCGACTGAAGAAAGACTTGTCCTTGATAACCACTTTCAGGATCGGGATCTGCAACCGGCTGATCAGAACCTGTACCGGGGCTGACAGGTTGTAGTCGTCGAGAATGAACTCGAACAGCATGGATACCAGGTTGATCAGATCTTCGTCGATCTCCTGAAGCGCCGGCTTTTTACCCTCAGGGGTATCGACACGGGCGAGCAGCTGCTGAACCACGGTCCGCAAATCCACGACCAGTGGTTCGCCTTCGCTCAGGTTTTGGTTCGGGTCTACCGGTTGGGCCGGTGGCAGGGCGCTGAGCAGGCGGATCAGTTCGGCGCCGCCGATGACCTGAATGTTGGGGTCGGTGCTGCGCGGAGGGATGCCGGCGTTGGCACGTTGCAGAGCGAGCATGTGACGGATCTGCTCGAACACCGCACTGTTGTCCTGGTGCGCATGACCGCGTTCGGCCGCTTCCTGGCCGCTGGTGTCGGTTGCGTCTGGTCCCTGGCCCTGTCTTGGCGCGGCATGTTGTTTGCCGGTCTTGCCGTGATAGCGGAAGTTGGGGATGACGCCGGCCTGAATAAGGATTCGGTTGGCCTCATCCAGCAGCATGCCCAGATTCGAGACCACATAGCGATCAAACTGCTTGAGCAGGATCAGACGTTCCCGGATCTGAATTTCTAGGACCTGGATGGCTTCGGTAAAGGCGCCGCACAGATGCTCCGGTGCCATAGGATTGACCGGTGCGTCATCACTGGCGTTTGGGTATACCTGGCTGAAGCGGGTCTGCAGTTGCAGCAGCGGGCCCTGAAAGTGTGCCTTGGCCTTGGTGATCATGGCATTCATGGCAACCTGTTCTTCCAGGTCGTCATTGCCAACCAGCGCGAGGCTGTCTGCGCTGGCTTGCTGGTGGCCGGCGCCCTCTTCATGAAGTTGGCCGGCGTGGGGCGGGTCCGAGAACAGGCGGGCCACGGCGTTCTGGAAATGCCGTTCCACGCCCTTGCGTTTGATGCGGATTTCCCGCATCGCTTCGAAGTAGCGGTTCTGTTCGTTGTTGCTGCGGGCGTTGTTGGCGAGCTCAAACAGAGAGTCGTCCACGGCGTCAAAGGCGCCCTGAAGCAGATCTCCGAGCCCGGCGACCACCGTATCCCGAATACGGGTTACCTCCGCAGGAACCGGTTTGCTGTTGCCAGCATCCCTGTGTTCCCGGAGATAATGTATGCCGGACTGCTTGTTCATGGCCGTCTCCTGTCCTAAGCCTCAACCGGATACATGACCGAGCCAGATATGCTGTTTTTAATTATTGGTTAAATTTACCGCATTTTGCCTCACGTTAACATGAATAAACGCTAACCTGAGAGTGTTGTCAAAAAATAATCAGCTCGACACTTGCAAGGTACGTTTTTTGCGGGTTTTCGGATGGACAATGGCGGCCTTGACCACGTTGTCCTTGATCTGCAGAACTTCAACCCGATGGCCATGGATTTTCAGGCACACGTTGGTGTCGGGAATGTTTTCAAGGGTTTCTGTGATCAGCCCGTTCAGGGTCTTCGGGCCGTCGGTGGGCAGTTTCCAGCCAAGGGTCTTGTTGATCGTGCGCACTGCGGCGGTTCCGTCAATAATGAAGGTGCCGTCGTCCTGGGGAATGATGTCCGGGCTGGTGGCGGCGTAGTCGGTGGTGAAGTCGCCGACGATTTCTTCCAGAATGTCTTCCAGGGTTGCCAAGCCCAGTACGTCGCCATACTCGTCCACCACCACGCCGAACCGGCGCTTGCCTTTCTGGAAGTTGATCAGCTGGGTATTCAGTGGCGTGCTCTCGGGAATGAAGTAGGGTTCCTGGCACAGCTGCATGATCATGGCTTTATTGATCTCTTCCTGCTGAAGCAGTTTGGAGGCGCTGCGCAGGTGGAGGATGCCCTGAATGTTGTTGATGTCGCCTTTGTAGACGGGTAACCGGGTGTGCTGGCTGCTCCGGAGCTGGCGCAAAATGGTGTCGGTATCGTCGTCGAGGTCGATGCCGACGACTTCGTTCCGGGGCACCATGATGTCGTTCACCGTGACCTTCTCGAGATCCAGAATGCTGACCAGCATGTCCTTGTGCTTGGCGGGGATCAGTGCGCCCGCTTCGTTGACCAGAGTGCGTAATTCCTCGCGGCTCAGATGGTCATTGGCGGCGTCCTCGGGGGATACCCGAAGCGCCTTGAGGATGAGGCCGGTAAACAGGTTGACTGCCCAAACGATGGGGTAGAGCAGCTTCAGCAGGGGGCCGAGCACGTAGCTGGCGGGAAATGCAATCTTTTCCGGAAACAGCGCGGCCAGGGTCTTCGGGGTGACCTCGGCAAAAATCAGAATAACAATGGTCAGTAGCAGCGTGGCAATGGCGATGCCGGCGTCACCCCAGAGCCGGATGGCGATAACGGTGGCAATCGACGACGCCAGGATGTTAACGAAGTTGTTGCCGATCAGGATCACGCCAATCAGTTGGTCCGTGCGCTGAAGCAATGACTGGGCACGTCGGGCGCCGCGATGGCCGGTTTTGGCGAGGTGTTTCAGTCGATACCGGTTCAGGGACATCATCCCGGTTTCGGAGCTGGAAAAGAAACCGGACATGACGATGAGGGCAACGAGAAGGATAAACAGCGCCGAAAGCGATGTTTCGTTCAAAGGAAAGTCCTTAGTGTGGCTGACAACTTGGGAACATAGGGGCTGGGCGCGGCTGGTGTCAAGATGGAGGCGGGCGCGGTGTTAGCCGCCCCGGTGGAAAACCAGCTCCAAGGCGAACTTGCTGCCGTAGAACGCCAGCATCAGCAGTGCACAGCCTGCCAGCGTCCAACGACTGGCGGTGATGCCACGCCAGCCTTGCGTATAACGCCCGATGAGGAGGGCGACGAACACCAGCAGTGACAGCAGTGAAAACAGTGTCTTGTGCGCCAGATCCTGGGCAAACAGGTCTTCAATAAAAAGGGCGCCGGTGGCAATCGCCAGTACCAGCAGCACGACGCCGGCCCAGACCATCTCAAACAGCAGTGACTCCATGGTTTGCAGGGGCGGCAGGTTGCGCACCAGCAGGCTGTTGTAATTGCGTTTGAGTTGTCGGTTCTGGAAGTAGAGCAAGATGGCCTGGATGGCTGCCAGGGTAAACAGGCTGTAGGCCGTTACCGACAGAGCGATGTGAGACAGCATGCCGTAGCTGTCTTCGGATACCAGGCGCGACGGCGTGTGGGTGATCAGCGCCATGACGATGGTCAGAGCAGCCAGTGGGTAGACACAGAGAAACAGGCTCTGAACCGGCTTGCGCAGGTTAAGACCCAGTAACAGGAACACGATCAGCCAGGAGATGAGCACCGAACTCTTGAAAAAGCTCAGATCGAAGTCACCATCGCGGTACACGGTTTGGGCGATCAGCAGGCCGTGTCCGGTCAGGGCCAGAATGCCGATCAGGGTGGTGATGGCCAGGTTGGACTGAACCCGGCCGCGAAAATGAAGCGCCTGCAGCGCGGTACCAACGCTGTATAAAAAGAGAGAGGTGACCGCGAGAATCAGCGTTCCCATGACGTCCTTATTAACAGTTGTCTGGCTGAAAAACGGCAGGCCCTGGATCGGATTTGGCCGGGCTGGTCGTTTCAGGGCGATAGTCTGGTTATAATGTCGCGATTATGCAACAGGAATCAAGGAGTCACGAGTCGCTTCCTGATTCGGCACACCAATTATCTCCGGGGTATGGAAGAGCAACATGTTTGAGAACCTCCAGGACCGGCTTTCCGGCAGTTTGCGCAAGATTACCGGTCAGGCGCGACTGACCGACGACAACATCAAGGATACGCTGCGCGAAGTGCGCATGGCGTTGCTGGAAGCGGATGTGGCGCTTCCGGTGGTCAAGGACTTTGTTGAAGGGGTCCGTAAGCGCGCCATTGGTCAAGAGGTGCAGCGCAGCCTGACGCCGGGTCAGGTGTTTGTGAAGGTCGTCCAGCAGGAGCTGGAGCGGGTAATGGGTGAGGGCAATGAGTCCCTCAACCTTGCGGTGCAGCCGCCGGCGGTGATCATGATGGCCGGTTTGCAAGGTGCCGGTAAAACCACCACGGTCGCCAAGCTGTCCCGTTTTCTGAAAGAGCGCCAGAAGAAAAATGTCATGGTGGTTAGTGCCGACGTTTACCGTCCGGCGGCGATCAAGCAGCTTGAGACGCTGGCCGGTGATGTCGGGGTTGAGTTTTTCCCGAGCTCGGCGGATCAGGACCCGGTTGCCATTGCCGAGGGCGCTATCGACGCCGCGCGCAAGAAGCACGTCGATGTGGTGATTCTCGATACCGCCGGTCGCTTGCATGTCGACGAGCAGATGATGGCGGAAATCGGTCGGTTGCATCAGGCGGTGAAGCCGGTCGAGACCCTGTTTGTGGTCGACGCCATGACCGGTCAGGATGCGGCGAACACGGCCAAGGCGTTCAACGATGCGCTGCCGCTGACCGGTGTTGTGTTGACCAAGACCGACGGCGATGCCCGAGGCGGTGCCGCGCTGTCGGTTCGCCACATTACCGGCAAGCCGATCAAGTTTCTCGGGGTGGGTGAGAAAACCGACGCGTTGGAGCCCTTCCATCCGGATCGGGTCGCGTCCCGGATTCTGGGTATGGGCGATGTCCTGTCTCTGATCGAAGAGGCGGAGCGCAAGCTGGACCAGAAAAAGGCCCAGAAGCTCACCAAGAAGATAAAGAAAGGAAAGAGCTTTGATCTGGAGGATTTCCGGGATCAGTTGCAGCAGATGAAAAACATGGGTGGCATCGGTGGTTTGCTGGACAAATTGCCGGGCATGGGGCAGATGGCTCAGATGGCGCAACAGCAGGTCAACGACAAGTCGCTGGGGCAGATGGAGGCCATCATCTGCTCGATGACGCCAAAGGAGCGTCGCTATCCGGATGTAATCAACAATTCGCGCAAGCGCCGGATTGCTGCCGGTTCCGGTACCCAGATTCAGGATGTGAACCGCCTGCTCAAACAGCACAAGCAGATGCAGAAGATGATGAAGAAGTTTGGCAAGAAGGGCGGTATGGCGAACATGATGCGCGGCCTGGGGGGCATGATGCCGCCGGGTGGTGGCGGTGGCATGCCGCCGTTTGGCCGTATGTAAAAGGCCTTATGTCGAAAACGGGGAAACAGCGGGTTTCCCTGTTTTCTTTGGCGCTTTTTTAGCATAGAATAGCGCCCCTTTCGAGTATGGGGCTTCGCGTCAGCCGTTAGTCTGGAAGGCGCGAATCGTACAAAGTTCGTACAACAGAACAGGATATTGGTCGAAATGGTAACAATCCGTTTGGCTCGTGGCGGCTCCAAGAAGCGCCCGTTCTACCATCTGACAGTCACTGACAGCCGGAACTCCCGTGACGGCCGGTTTATCGAGCGTGTCGGCTTCTTTAACCCGATTGCCCGTGGCCAGGAAGAGCGTCTGCGCATCAATCGCGAGCGTGTTGACTACTGGCTGGGACAAGGTGCCCAGACCAGCGACCGGGTTGCACAGCTGCTGAAGTCTGCTGAGTAATTTCGTTTCACACCGGGGTTTGGGTTATGGCAGAGAGTTCGCAGGAAACTGTGATCGGCCGGATTACCTCGGTGTTTGGGGTCAAGGGGTGGTTGAAAGTCTACTCCTATACCGATCCCAGAGAAGGAATACTGAACTACCGGAACTGGACGCTGGATCTGGACGGTAAGCGTATTCCGGCAAAGCTTGAGGATGGTCGCCGCCAAGGGCAGGGGATCGTTGTCAGGCTCAAAGGTATTGATGACCGTGATGTTGCCCGCACTTACTGCGGGGCCAATGTTCTGGTGCCGACAGCCGAGTTGCCCGAGTTGCCCAGTGGTGAGTACTACTGGTTTCAGCTGGAAGGTCTGGAGGTGGTCACGGTTGATGGGGTGTGCCTGGGTAAGGTGCATCACCTGATGGAAACTGGGTCCAACGACGTGCTTGTGGTGCGTGGCACCGCCGGGTCGGTTGATCAGCGCGAAAGGCTGATTCCGTACCTGCCCGATCAAGTGGTGCAGGACGTGGATCTGGCCGCGCAGCGCATGGTTGTCGACTGGGATCCGGAGTTCTGAGGGGTGTGGATTGGCGCCGTCAGTCTGTTCCCCGACATGTTCCGTGCGGTCACGGAGTTTGGGATTACCGGTCGGGCTGTCCGTGAAGGGTTGCTGACGTTCCGGAGCTGGAATCCCAGGGACTTCACCCACGATCGGCACCGCACGGTGGACGACCGGCCCTACGGTGGTGGTCCCGGTATGCTGATGAAGATTCAGCCGTTGCGGGATGCGATCCATGCGGCCAGAAACGCGGCGCCAGGCAAAGCCTGTGTGGTTTACCTGTCGCCCCAGGGTGAAACGCTGACCCAGTCTGTTGTCAAATCCCTGGCGGATGAGCAACGGCTGATACTGGTTTCCGGACGCTATGAAGGGGTGGATGAACGCCTGATAGCAACGGAAGTCGATCGGGAAGTGTCACTGGGTGATTTTGTTCTTTCCGGTGGCGAACTGGCGGCCATGGTCGTCATAGACGCGGTGACGCGGCTCATTCCCGGAGCTTTGGGGCATGCCTTGTCGGCGGAGCAGGATTCGTTCGCTGATGGCTTGCTGGATTGTCCGCACTACACCCGGCCCGAGGTTTACGAAGGTCTGGCGGTGCCGGAAGTACTACTGGGCGGTCACCACGAGCAGATCCGGCGTTGGCGGCTGAAAGAATCGCTGAGGCGAACCAGGGAGCGACGCCCCGACCTGCTGGAACGGCGGGTGCTTACGGACGAAGAGCGTGAGCTGCTGGAAGAAATTTTGAATGAACCGGGTGTCTCTGAGTGATCAGGGCATTGAGAGATTGGGTATCAGGAGCATTACGATGAGCGGCAAGAACAACATCATCAGTCAGATTGAAGCAGAACAGATGACCAAGGAAATCCCTGCGTTCGCGCCGGGTGACACCGTGGTCGTTCAGGTTCGTGTAACCGAGGGCAACCGTGAGCGTCTTCAGGCGTTCGAAGGCGTTGTTATTGGCAAGCGCAACCGTGGTATGAACTCGTCCTTCACCGTTCGTAAGATTTCCTACGGTGTTGGCGTTGAGCGTACCTTCCAGACTTACTCCAAGCTGATCGACAGCATCACCGTCAAGCGTCGTGGTGATGTTCGTCAGGCCAAGCTCTACTACCTGCGCGATCTGTCCGGTAAGGCGGCTCGCATCAAGGAAAAGCTGGGCTGAGATTGACCGGCCAATCAGCGCCAAGTTAAAAAGGCAGCCTCTTTAGGGGCTGCCTTTTTCGTATCCGGGATCCTGTCGTGAGAGCAGAGGACGAAGCCATCGTCGGGCGTTTTACCGATGCCCTGTGGTTGGAGGACGGCCTGGGTGAGAAGACCCGGGCGGCCTATCGCAGCGACCTGTCGCGCTTTGCTCAGTGGCTTGAGCAGCAGCCTGGTGCGCCGTTCCTGGTGGCGGCCCGGCGCACGGATCTGCTGGCCTGGATGTCGCGAGGGCTGGCCGAGGGTGTGAAGACCTCAACCGCGGCCCGCCGTTTGTCCGGTCTGCGGCGGTTTTACCGTTTTCTTCTGCGGGAAGGGCTCATCGCTGAAGATCCGACGCTGCGTATCGATGGGCCTCGTCTGCCCAGGCGGTTGCCAGATTCCCTGACCGAAGACGAGGTTGAGTCGCTGCTGGCGGCACCGGACCCGGAGGTTCCGATCGAGCTTCGGGATAAAGCCATGCTGGAAATCCTCTACGGTTGCGGCTTGCGGGTGTCCGAGTTGACCGGCTTGCGGGTTGATCAGGTCAATGTGCGCCAGGGCGTGGTCAGGATTACCGGCAAAGGGGGTAAGGAGCGGATGGTGCCGCTGGGAGATGAGGCCATCGACTGGCTGCTCCGCTACCTGCAGGAGGCGAGGGCGGAGTTGCTCAAGGGGCGACCCTGTGATGCGCTATTTCCGGGCAACCGTCCAGCGGCCATGACCCGTCAGGCGTTCTGGTATCGGATTCGTCACTATGCCCAGCGTGTCGGAATCCGGAAGCACCTGTCGCCCCACACCCTGCGCCATGCCTTTGCCACCCATCTGCTCAATCATGGTGCCGACCTTCGGGTGGTGCAGATGCTGCTTGGCCATTCCGATCTCTCCACCACCCAGATCTACACCCACGTGGCTCGCCAACGTCTTCAGTCGCTGCACCGGGCCCATCATCCCCGGGGCTAGCCCGTGCAGTCGGGCAGTGTGTTATGCTCCGTGAACTTTTTACCGCCGACTGTGTCGCAGCAAGGAGCGCCGGCTCTGTCCGTGTGCCGTTGCGACACCTAAAGCAAAGTGGAATCCCTATGTTGAAGAACGAGATGCTGAAACCCGTAACCTTGATGGCGGCCGCCCTGGTGGCCCTGACGCTGGCCCCGGTCGGGATGGCCGGAGAGGTCGAGGACCGAATCGCTGCCCGGTTGTCGGAAGCCGTGCCCGGACTGCAGGTGACTGGCGTTCGCGAGTCCGAGGCCAAGGGGCTGTATGAAGTGGAAAGTAACAATGGTCAGACGATTTATACGACCGAGGACGGCACCTATCTGTTGACCGGCGATCTGCTCAAGATCACCGGATCTGGCATCGCCAATGTCACCGAGCAGGGCCGGGCCGCCAAGCGTCAGAAGGTAATGGCAGAGTTTGGCAGCGACGGTCTGATCCGGTTCCCGGCTCAAGGCGAGGAAAAGGCGGTCATTGCGGTGTTCACCGACATCGATTGTCCGTACTGCCGAAAGCTTCACGATGAGGTGCCGGAACTCAATTCCTACGGCATCACGGTGGATTACTATGCCTATCCCCGTTCCGGCCCGGGCACGGCGTCGTTCCGCAAGTACGAATCCGTGTGGTGCAATGAAAACCAGCAGGCCGCGATGGATGCCGCCAAGTCCGGCCGGCCGGTGGAGCCGGCCGAGTGCGAGAATCCGGTGCTGGACCAATATCAGCTTGGTGGCCGGGTCGGCGTGACCGGAACGCCGGCGATCGTTCTGGAGGATGGCAATATGGTGCGCGGCTATGTGCCGGCGAGGAACCTGGCCGAGGGGTTGGGTATTCTTTGACCGGTTCGGGGCTTATTCCCGGCTATCCGAATCGGTATACTATGCCCCCTTATTTGCAATCCATCAGCACCCTTCGGGTTCAGAGGTGAGAGTTTGAAAGACGTCAGTGTCGGAATCTGCGGACTGGGAACCGTCGGCGGCGGTACCTTCAATGTGTTGACCCGCAACGCCGCGCTTATTGCGGGTCGTGCCGGTTGCAACATCCGAATTGCCCGGGTCGCCAGTCGTCGTAGTCGTGATGATCTGAACCTGGGGGATGTGCCTTTCAGTACGGACATCTTTGACGTCGTCAACGATCCCAACGTCGACATTGTGGTCGAGCTGATCGGTGGTTACGAGGCGGCCAAGGAGCTGGTGCTCGCGGCCATCCGCAACGGCAAGCACGTGGTCACCGCGAACAAGGCGCTCATCGCCGTGCATGGCAACGACATTTTCGAGGCGGCCGAAAAAGCCGGCGTTGTGGTGGCCTACGAAGCGGGTGTGGCCGGTGGTATCCCGGTGATCAAGGCGGTGCGGGAAGGCATGGCGGCGAACCGGATTGACTGGATCGCCGGCATCATCAACGGCACCGGCAACTATATCCTGACCGAAATGCGTGCGGGTCGCGAATTTGCCGACGTGCTCAAAGAGGCTCAGCAACTCGGTTATGCCGAGGCGGATCCGACCTTTGATGTGGAAGGCATTGATGCCGCCCACAAACTGACGATTCTGGCTGCGTCCGGATTCGGGGTTCCCCTGCAATTCGAAAAGGCCTACACCGAGGGCATTTCCGCGATCACACCGTACGACATCGCGCACGCCGAACTGCTCGGCTACCGCATCAAGCATCTGGGCATTGCCCGGCGCCGGGACGACGGCATTGAACTTCGGGTGCACCCAACGCTGGTGCCCCAGAGCCATCCCATTGCCCAGGTCGACGGCGTGCTGAACGCGGTACTGGTGGACGGCGATGCCGTTGGCCAGACCATGTACTCCGGCCCGGGTGCCGGCGACGAAGCCACCGCCTCAGCGGTCATCGCCGATATTGTCGACGTCGCCCGCGCGGTCGCCAGTGGCAGCAACCTTCGGGTGCCCTATCTGGGCTTTGGCCCGGATGCCCTGGAGAACCTGAACGTGCTGCCGATGGAGGACATCCAGTCGGCCTACTACCTGCGCATCCAGGCTTTTGATCATCCTGGTGTATTGGCCAAGATCGCGGCGATCCTCAGTGAGCACGGCATCAACATCGAGTCCATCATGCAGAAAGAATCCGAATTCAAGGACGGCCGGATTCCCGTCATTATCCTGACCCACACGGTCCAGGAGCGTCAGATCAACCTCGCCATTGCAGAAATGGAGGCCCTGGCTGACATTGATGGCAGCGTCGTGCGCATTCGTGCTGAAAACTTTAACTGACAGGTAAACACGTGAGATACATCAGTACACGGGGCCAGGCACCGGCTCTGGGCTTTGAAGACGTTCTTCTGACCGGACTGGCCAGCGATGGCGGCCTCTACGTGCCCGAATCACTGCCTCATTTCAGCCTGGAAGAAATCCGCAGCTGGCGTGGGTTGTCCTACAGTGAGCTGGCCTTCAAGGTCATGCACCCGTTCGTTGACGACGCCATTCCGGCCGACGATTTCCGTGACATGCTGGAACAAACCTACGGCGTGTTTGCCCATCAGGCGGTGGCGCCGCTGGTTCAGCTCGATACCAATGAGTGGGTGATGGAGTTGTTCCGGGGGCCAACCCTGGCGTTCAAGGACTTCGCGTTGCAGTTGCTGGGTCGGCTGCTGGACTATGTGCTGGAAAAGCGCAAGCAGCATGTGGTGATCATGGGGGCGACCTCGGGCGATACCGGTTCGGCCGCCATTGAAGGCTGTCGCCGCTGCGAGCACGTGGACATTTTCATCCTGCACCCGTATCAGCGGGTGTCTGAAGTGCAGCGTCGGCAGATGACCACCGTGCTGGGCGATAACATCCACAACATTGCGGTCAAGGGCAACTTTGACGATTGTCAGCGCATGGTCAAGGCGAGTTTTGGCGATCAGTCGTTCCTGGGCGGAAAAACCCAGCTGGCGGCGGTCAATTCCATCAACTGGGCGCGGATCATGGCCCAGATCGTCTACTACTTCCACGCCTCGCTCGCGCTCGGCGGGCCGGATCGGAGCATGGCGTTCTCGGTGCCCACCGGCAATTTTGGCGATATTTTTGCCGGTTACCTGGCGAAGAAAATGGGGCTGCCAGTGTCCCAGTTGGTCATTGCCACCAACCGCAACGACATTCTGCACCGCTTCATGAGTGGCAACCGTTACGAGCAGCGGGAGCTGGAACACACTTTGTCCCCGAGTATGGACATTATGGTGTCCAGCAATTTCGAGCGACTGCTGTTCGATCTGCACGGCCGTGACGGTGCGGCGGTCAAGCGCCTGCTTGAAAATGCCGCAAAGGGGCCGGTCAGCATTGAGGACTACCGCTGGAAGAACGCCCGGAAGCTGTTTGACAGCGATTCGGTCGATGACCAGCGCACCTGCGACACCATTCGCGAAGTCTATCAGCAGAACGAATACCTGCTGGATCCGCACACCGCCATCGGCGTGCGCGCGGCGCGAAACTGCCGTCGGGATCCGGCGGTGCCGATGATCACTCTGGGTACCGCGCATCCGGCGAAATTCCCGGACGCCATTGCTGAGTCCGGTCTCAGCGTGACCCCGCAGCTGCCGGCCCACATGGCTGACCTGTTCGAGCGTGAGGAGCGGTACACGGTGCTCGACAACGACGTTGAGGGCGTTCAGGCGTTTATCGCCAAGCACTGGAAAAACGCCTGATCCGATATGACGCCGAAGAAGATTCTGCGTCGCCCCCTGCCGGCGTCCGTGCCGGCCTGGGGGCAACACCTTCCCCCGCTGCTGCGTCGCCTGTACGCGGCCCGAGGCGTTACCTCTGAAGACCAGCTCCACTACACCCTGAAACACCTGGCCTCGCCAATGGCCTTGCGGGGTATCGACCGGGCCGTCGAGCTTCTGGCTGAGGCCATTGAGCGCCAGCAGCAGGTGCTGATACTCGGTGATTTCGACGCTGATGGCGCCACCAGTACCGCGGTGGCCATGCTCGGGCTGTCCATGCTCGGCCTGGGCAGTGTCGATTTTCGGGTGCCCAGCCGGTTTGCGGACGGTTACGGACTGACCCCCGGTATCGTGCATCGGCTGGCCGAGGCCGGCGAGTTGCCGGACCTGTTGCTGACGGTTGACAATGGCATTTCCGCCATCGACGGCGTGCGGGCCGCCCGCGAACTGGGGGTTCGGGTGGTGGTGACTGACCACCATCTGGCTGGTGAGGTGCTGCCGGACGCCGATGCCATCGTCAATCCCAATCAGCCCGGGTGCCCGTTCCTGAGTAAAAACGCGGCCGGGGTGGGGGTGATGTTTTACGTCCTGACCGCGCTCCGCAAACATCTGCGGGAGCAGGGCCGGTTGCCGTCGCCCGAGCCCAACCTGGCAACGCTGCTGGATCTGGTGGCACTGGGGACCGTGGCCGACGTGGTTCCGCTGGATCACAACAACCGCATTTTCGTCGAGCAGGGGCTGCGCCGCATCCGCCAGGGCGAGGCGCGCCCAGGTATTCTGGCGCTGTTGGAAGTGGCGGGGCGGGATCACACTCAGGTCAGCTCGACCGATCTGGGCTTTGTGGTGGGGCCCAGGCTCAATGCCGCCGGTCGGTTGGATGATATGAGTGTCGGCATTGCCTGCCTGCTGGCGGACGATCCCGACGAGGCCCGTCGGCTGGCGCGTGAGCTGGATACCTTCAATCGGGAACGTCGGGTCATCGAGCGCGAGATGAAACAGCAGGCCCAAGAGCTGCTGGCCGCCATGGCGCTGGATATCGAAGGTCTGCCTTGGGGGCTGGCACTGTTCGACCCGGAGTGGCATCAGGGCGTTATTGGTATTCTCGCGGCCCGGATACGGGAACAGACGCACCGGCCCACCGTGGCCTTTGCCCCGGACGAGGATGGCGAGTTGCTGAAAGGCTCGGCCCGCTCCATTCCAGGCCTGCATATCCGCGATGCGCTGGCGGCCGTTGACGCCCGACACCCGGGGTTGATGAAAAAATACGGCGGCCATGCCATGGCGGCGGGCATGACCATTGCCAAGTCGGATCTGGAGCGGTTTGCCCAGGCCTTCGATCAGGCCGTTCGAGCCATGCTGACACCCGAAGATCTGGAGGCGGCGATTGTTACCGATGGCCCGCTGGAGCCGCAGGAGCTGTGCCTGGACACCGCCCACCTGCTCAAACGCGCCGGCCCCTGGGGCCAGCACTTTCCCGAGCCGCTGTTTGACGGCGAATTTCATGTGGTCAGCCAGCGAATCGTGGGCGACAACCATCTGAAACTGGTGCTGCAGCCTCTCGCCGGTGGAAACGTCGTCGACGCCATCGCGTTCAACACCGGCAGTCAGGTGCCCGACTTCACCCGTTCCGGAGCCCGGGTGGTTTATAAGCCTGACGCCAACACCTTCCGCGGCCGTACAAATCTGCAACTGCTGGTCGATTATCTCGAACCGCTTGGCTGACGCCGAGTGAGTCCGCAGGCATGGCCGCACGGCATCCGGCGGCTGATTTGGTCGCGAATTTCCGGTAGAATTCCGCCTCTGTTTTTCCACCCCAATTCCAGAGTGAGAAAGGCCCGTATGGAAATCAATCCCATAGTGACGAAGATCAAAGAGCTTCGCGAGCGCACCGAAGCGCTGAGGGGGTATCTTTGACTACGATCAGCGTAGTGAACGTCTGGTCGAAGTAGAGCGCGAACTGGAGCAGCCCACGGTGTGGGACGACCCGGAGCGTGCGCAGGCGCTGGGTAAGGAACGCTCGGACCTTGAGCTGATTGTGCACACCATCGACAA
>JBPEXU010000061.1:0-1714 GCA_052031225.1 Marinobacter sp.
GTAAGTGATGGCTGATTCGCAGGCAGCAGTTGATACGAATCCCGGGTCGTAGGTGAAAACGCCTTCCTGGACGAGGCCGCGTACGTCAATAACGTCAGGGCCGACGGTGCCGGAGTAAACCGGTAGCTCAATGGACTTGTCCCCCACCGAGAGCGTGGCTTTCCTGTCGGTCATGGTGCTCTCCTATTTATCAGCTTTGGCGACGTTTTGCCGCCTGGTATAGATGCGCTAGAAGGCGCGTATTATCGCAAAACTGGCGGCAAAATATAGGGTGTCTGCTTTTTTTGTCAATGGAAGAGCGAGGAAACCGGAAATTATTGGCTGCGATTGTCAATGAGGGATATCCCGAATAGCGGTGTCTGGGCGCAAAAATGGCGTTTGTCAATACGCCAAATCGCTGTCCCGGCGCGGGAAAATGCGGGCTCGGCGCCGTATTGCGCGTTTGTAATTGTACGGGTGTCTCCTTATAATCCCTAGCCCGGAATCGGGGATGCATTTGACTCTGGCTTCTTCATAGCAAGCGATCCGGATCGCATCCACCCTCCTGAACCAATCGGTCGTCGTTCCCGTATCGATGGTCGATCCTTACATACCAACCATCCGCCGCCGGGCCTCTCCGGTCACGCGGAACCAAGAGAGAGTGTGAGAGCGCTGTGAATAGCAAACGACCAGTAAATCTCGATCTCAGCAAGTTTCATTTTCCACTGCCGGCCATTACGTCCATATTGCACCGTATCAGCGGCATCATCATTTTTGTTGGTGTTGCGTTCCTGCTGTATGGGTTGCAGCTTTCCCTGTCCGGGGAAGAAGGGTTCGGCCGGGTCAGTGAATTGCTGGACAGCTTCCTTGCCAAGCTGATTATCTGGGGCATCTTGTCTGCTCTGCTGTACCACCTGGTAGCAGGAATCAAGCACCTGTTCATGGATATGGGGATCGGTGAAGATCTGGAAAGCGGTCGACTCGCCTCGAAGATCACAGTTGTGGTTTCCGTCATTCTCATCGTTCTGGCAGGAGTCTGGGTATGGTAAACAGCATCACGAATCTCGGTCGCAGCGGCGCTTTCGATTGGATGATCCAGCGGGTAACCGCGTACGTACTCGCTCTGTACACAATCTTTCTTCTGGGCTTTCTGGTGACCACAGACGTCACCTTCGAAACCTGGTCCGCTCTGTTCGATCAGACTTGGTTCCGAATCTTCAGTCTGCTGGCCCTGCTGTCACTCGGTGGTCATGCATGGGTGGGTCTCTGGACCGTCACTACCGACTACATCAAGCCGATGGGTGCACGCTTTCTTGTGCAGGCATTGTGCGGCCTGACCATGTTTGTGTACCTGGTTTGGGGCATTCAGATTCTTTGGGGGCTTTAATCGATGGCTAACATCAAAACCATGTCTTACGACGCGATTGTTATCGGTGGTGGCGGTGCCGGTATGCGTGCCGCCCTGCAGCTGACTGAATCCGGTATCAACACCGCGTGCGTTACGAAAGTATTCCCGACCCGCTCTCACACGGTATCCGCGCAGGGCGGCATCACCCGCGCCATTGCCAGTGCCGATCCGAACGACGACTGGCGTTGGCACATGTACGATACCGTCAAAGGTTCTGACTACATCGGTGACCAGGACGCGATCGAGTACATGTGTTCTGTAGGGCCGCAGGCCGTTTTCGAATTGGAGCACATGGGTCTGCCATTCTCCCGTACCGAGCAGGGGCGT
>JBPEXU010000062.1:0-9734 GCA_052031225.1 Marinobacter sp.
GTTACGCTTTACCTGCATCGCCATTCGGCCCACAACTCGCTGGACCTGCACCCGGTGCTGAAACATGTTTTTCGGTTCTGGCTCTGGCTGACCACGGCCCAGAATACCAAGGAGTGGACGGCCATCCACCGAAAGCACCACGCCAAGTGTGAAACCGAGGAAGACCCCCACAGCCCGGTGGTGCTCGGCATCCGCAAAGTATTGTTCGAGGGCGCGGAGCTCTATGCCTCCGCGGCAACGCCGGAAACACTGGCGCGCTACGGTCAGCGCACGCCCGAGGATTGGATTGAGCGGAAGCTCTATACCCCGCACAAGACCCTGGGTATTACCCTGATGGCGGTGGTCAATCTGCTGCTGTTCGGTGTCAACGGGATCTGGATCTGGGCGGTGCAGATGCTCTGGATTCCGTTCTGGGCCGCCGGCGTTATCAATGGAATCGGCCACTGGTTTGGCTATCGCAACTACGAGTGTGCCGACAACGCCCGCAACATCTCGCCGCTAGGACTGCTGGTTGGCGGCGAGGAGCTGCACAACAATCACCACACCTACCCGAATTCGTCCAAGCTTTCCCGGCGCTGGTTTGAGGTGGATATTGGCTGGGGCTACATCCGGCTGTTCCAGCTCTTTGGCCTGGCCAAACCCAAGGGCTATCGCCCGATCGCGCATCAGGTACCGGGCAAGCAGGAGGTGGATGTCGAAACGGTGCAGGCCATCGCCAACAACCGCTTTGACATCATGCGTCAGTACCGCAAGCGGGTGATGGAACCGGTGCTGCGACAGCAGAAGGCGTTGATGGACGATGAGATCCGGCCACGCTACCGGCGGCTGAAACGGCTGCTGTCCCGGGAAGTCACCCTGATCAAGCCGCGGGACAAAGTGCATCTGGAGTCGGTGCTCGAACGCAGTGACATCCTGCGCCAGATTTACGACATGAGCCACGAGTTGCAGGCGCTCTGGCGTCAGCGCGGTCTCAAGCCACAGGAAAAACTGGAGGCACTGATGCGCTGGTGCCGGGAGGCGGAGGCCAGCGGTATCCGCTATCTGGAGGAGTTTGCCGCCCACCTGCGCGCTTACTCCCTGCGACCGGCCAGTTGACGTTCGGCTGATGCGAAAACCCCGCTGCGGCGGGGTTTTTTATGGTTCGTCCGATGCCGCCGGCCTGACCCGGAACAGGCAGTAGGTCACCTGGCCGGCGGTTTTCTGCCGGTGCAGGTGCCAGCCGGGGGGCGTTGGTGGGGTGGTCCGGTCGCTTTCGTGCTCGATGTAAACCCAGCCGCCGGGCCGGACCCACTGCTGATCGGCCAGCAGTGGCAGCAGCTTTTCCAGCCAGCCCTGCCGGAACGGCGGGTCCATGAACACGATGTCGAACGCCGGGCGCTGGCGGCGGCCGAGGTAGGCTTCAACGTCCTGGCACAGCACCTCGCCCCGATCCGATTTCAGCAGCTGCAGGTTGGCTTTCAAAGCCTGCGCCAGTGCCGGCGTGTGGTCCACCAGGGTGGCGTTGCCGGCACCCCGCGACAAGGCCTCCAGCCCGAGCGCGCCGGAGCCGGCAAACAGGTCCAGGCAGTCGGCGCCCGCCAGATAGACGTTCAGCCAATTGAACAGAGTTTCCCGGGTGCGCGCGGGGGTTGGTCGCACGCCGCCGGCGTCCGGGAAACGCAGTTTCCGGCTGCGCCAGTCGCCGCCAATGATGCGCAGTTCGCCGGAACCGGCGGGGCCGGACGAGCCGGTCTTGCTGCGGCTGGCAGGTCGGGCAGTGGGGCGGCGTCGCACCATCTTGGTCGCTCCGGTCAGTCGTTGAAAGGCAGAACGCAAAGGGCTTTATGGTACCGGAAAGATGGCTTTTGATGACACCGGCTCGGCGCCTCGCTTGGGCCGGTCAGTCTGCTAGAATGTCGACCTTATTTGTCCCGCCCATGTTCGCAACGATGGAAAGACTATGACGGCAGAGTGGATTTCTATTGGCCTGTTGGCCCTCCTTGTACTCGTGTTTGTGCTGGATATCGCTGGCAACCGGAAGCGTGTGCCCCGTCCCAAACCGGTGCCGCAGCGTAAGCCGGAGGCTGCGGCAGGGCCGGCACCGGCGCCTCGGGACATGCCAGAACCGGCGCAGGCACCGGCCGAACCGGTGGCCGAAACCCCGGCTGAGCCGGCACCGGCGGAGGAACCGGCTGCCGTTCCAGAGCCGGAACCGCAGCTCAGCGTGTTCGAACGCATCCGCCAGGGGCTCGGTAAAACCCGGGCCAGTCTGACCGGCGGCCTGGCCGACCTGTTCTCCGCCGGCAAAAAGATCGACGAGGAGCTGCTGGAGGAGATCGAAACCACGCTGCTGATGGCGGATGTGGGAGTGACTGCGACCTCCGAAATCATCGACGCTCTGACCGACAAGCTTGAGCGCAACCAGCTCAAGGACGGCGAGGCCCTGCGCAAGGCGCTTCGGGAGGAGCTGCGCGACCTGCTGGCGGGGGTTTGCAAGCCGCTGGAGATAGATGCCGGCAAGCAGCCGTACGTCATCCTGATGGTGGGGGTGAACGGTGTGGGTAAAACCACCACCATTGGCAAACTGACCAAGAAGTTCCAGAGTGAGGGCAAGTCCGTGCTGCTCGCCGCCGGGGACACCTTCCGGGCGGCGGCGGTGGAACAGCTGCAGGTCTGGGGTGAGCGCAACAATGTTCCGGTGGTGGCTCAGCATACCGGTGCCGACAGTGCCTCGGTGATTTTTGACGCCATCCAGTCGGCCAAGTCGCGGGGCGTGGATGTGGTGATTGCCGACACCGCCGGCCGGCTCCAGAACAAGGACAACCTGATGAACGAGCTGTCCAAGGTCGTTCGGGTGATGAAAAAACTGGACGAATCGGCGCCGCACGAAGTCATGCTCGTACTGGACGCCGGCACCGGCCAGAATGCCCTGAGTCAGGCTCAGGTGTTCCAGCAGGCGGTGGGCGTCAGCGGCATTACCCTGACGAAACTGGACGGCACCGCCAAAGGCGGTATTGTATTCGCGATTGCCCGGCAGCTGCAGTTGCCCATTCGCTTCATCGGCGTGGGTGAGCAGGCGGACGATCTGCGCAGCTTCGACGCTGAAACGTTTGTCGACGCGCTGTTCGACTAACCCCATTACGCACGCGGTACCCAGTCATGATCGAGTTTCGTCAGGTGACCAAGCGCTACGATGGCGACCATACCGCGCTGGCCCAGGTCAATTTCACCCTGGGCCGAGGTGAGCTGGCGTTTCTGACCGGTCACTCCGGCGCCGGCAAGAGCACCTTGCTGAAGCTGATCATGGTGATGGAGCGGCCCAGTGCCGGTGAGGTGATTGTTGGCGGACAACGACTCAACAGTCTGCCGCGTCGACAGATTCCCTACCTGCGCCGTCACATCGGTGTGGTGTTCCAGAACCACCAGTTGCTGTTTGATCGCACTGTCTTCGACAACGTCGCCATGCCCCTGGAAGTGATGGGGGTGTCGCCCCGGGATATCGGCCGGCGGGTGCGGGCCGCGCTCGATAAAGTCGGCCTGCTGGACAAGGAAAGGATGAATCCGCTGCAGCTGTCCGGTGGTGAGCAGCAGCGCGTGGGCATAGCCCGGGCGGTGGTCAACAAGCCGCCGGTGTTGCTGGCGGATGAGCCGACCGGGAACCTGGACCCGGAGCTGTCTGCCGACATCATGACCCTGTTTACCCGGTTCAGTCAGGTCGGCGTGACGGTACTCATTGCCACCCACGACATCGCTCTGGTGCACGACATGGGGCGGCGAACGCTCACCCTCGACCACGGTCGCCTGATCGCGGGTGGTGCTTCGCCGCTGGCCGGTGGTGCGGGAGGTGTGAGTGGTCACTGACTCTCGTCGCCGGTCTGAGTCCACGCGGGGCGCGGCCAGTGCCCGCACGCCATGGAAAGAGCAGGCCCGGAGCTATCTGGAGCACCATCGCAAAGTCGCCCGGGACAGCGCCCGGCGGCTCTGGCGCGCGCCGGTTGCCAGTCTGATGACCTGGGCGGTTATGGGGGTGGCGCTGGCGCTGCCGGTGGCGCTGTTGCTGCTGCTGACCAGTTTGCAGGGAGTCAGCGCCGGCTGGGACAGCAGCGCCCGGGTGACCGCGTATCTGCGCATGGACCTGGGGTTGCCAGCGGCCCGGGCGCTGACGGAGGAGCTGACCGGCGACGGCCGTATCGCGGCGGTTGAGCTCATCGACCGCGACCAGGCGCTGGCCGAGTTTCGGGCAACGTCCGGGTTGGATGACGCTCTGGATTACCTGGAGGAGAACCCGCTACCTCACACGCTGCTGATCACGCCCGAGGAAACCAGCCGCTCGGCTTCCGGTGTGGCGGCGTTGGTGCGTTACGTAGAGGGCCTGGACGGCGTCGATCGGGTCCAGGTCGACCTGGGCTGGCTGCAACGCCTTAACACCATCACCGATCTGCTGGCCCGCGCAGTCTGGGCGCTGGCGATTCTGCTGGCGGCGGCGGTGATTCTGGTGATCGGTAACACGGTGCGGCTGGCGATCGAAAATCGTCGGGATGAGATTCTGGTGGCCAAGCTGGTCGGCGGTACGGATGCGTTTGTGCGCCGGCCCTTCCTCTACACCGGAGCCTGGTTTGGGCTCGGCGGTGGGGTGGTGGCCTGGGTGCTGCTGCAGCTCTCGCTCTGGTGGCTGAGCGGGCCGATCGAAAAACTGGCCGAGCAGTATCGCAGCAGCTTCAACCTGGTCGGGCTCGGTCTGGATGGTGCCCTGGCATTGATAATTGTGGCAATGCTGCTAGGCTGGCTGGGAGCCTGGGTGGCGGTAAAGCGGCATCTGGACGATATTGAGCCGGGCGACGTCGCCGGTGGCTGATGATGTCGAAGCCGCTGATCGCGGAAATAACGTATTGAGACTCAGGCGCCGGCTCGCGTAGCGTGGGATACAGGAAAACCACGGTGAATTCCCCAGTGTGTTGTTTTTTCAGAGGTTTCGTGGGGAATTCGGGAACTTTTCGGGTTCTTGGCGGTCCTTAAATCGCTTGGTATAGTTAACGGTCGTCAGGTTCGGAGGTAACTGAATGGGTACGAGTTTACAGCTGGTCGACAGACTGGTTCCTGGTGCCAATCTCGAGGCTTATATTCAGGCTGCGAGCCGCATCCCGGTACTTTCGGCGGAAGAAGAGAAGGAGCTGGCGGAACGGCTCCACTACCATGGCGATGTGGACGCGGCCCGTCAGCTGGTGCTCTCTCATTTGCGCTTTGTCATCCACATTGCCCGCAGCTATTCCGGTTACGGTCTGTCGCAGGCCGATCTGATTCAGGAAGGCAACGTTGGCCTGATGAAGGCGGTCAAGCGCTTCAACCCGGAATACGGTGTCCGGCTGGTGTCCTTTGCCGTGCACTGGATCAAGGCTGAGATTCACGAATTCATTCTGCGCAACTGGCGCATCGTGAAGGTGGCGACCACCAAGGCCCAGCGCAAACTGTTCTTCAACCTGCGCAGTCAGAAGAAGAAACTGGCGTGGCTGAGCCACGACGAAGTCAACGCCGTTGCCAAGGATCTGGGTGTCGAGCCTAAGGTGGTGCGCGAGATGGAAGGCCGCCTGGCCTCCCAGGACACCGCGTTCGATGGTCCGATGGACGACGATGACGACAACGCCTATCAGGCACCGGCCTATTACCTGGAAGACCGTCGCAGCGATCCGGCGGTGCAGCTTGAGAACGCCGATTGGTCCGAGGACGCCAACGGCCGCCTGATGCAGGCGCTGGAAAGCCTGGATGAGCGCAGCCAGGACATTCTCCGGGAGCGCTGGCTGTCGGAAAACAAGGCCACACTGCACGAGCTGGCGGACAAGTATGGGGTTTCGGCCGAACGGATTCGCCAGCTGGAAAAGAACGCGATGAAGAAGATTCGCGCCAGGATGGCGGACGCCGCCTGAGCCGAGTGCATGCCAGCCCTCTGAAACGCCACCACCGTTCGCGGTCGGTGGCGTTTTTGTCTTTATAATGCCGGTATATTTCGTTGACAGCCTACGAGTATCCGTATGACCAATCCACAGCCCCGTATTGCGTTCCTGGGCATTGGCCTGATGGGCGCGCCCATGACCCGGAACCTGCTGGCGGCCGGGTTCCCGATGACGCTCTGGAACCGCACCGCCAGCAAGTGCCAGCCCTTTGCCGACCAAGCAGTCATAGCCCCGACACCGTCTGAGGCGGCGCAGGACGCCGATATTGTGATCACCATGCTGGAAAACGGTGACGTGGTGGAGCAGGTGCTGGTGGGGCAGGGTGTGTTGATGGCGCTCAAGCCCGGTGCCCTGGTGATCGACATGAGCTCGATCCAGCCCTCGCTCGCCCGCCGCCACGCCGAGCTGGCCCGGGCCCAGGGCGCGGGCTACGTCGATGCCCCGGTATCCGGTGGTACGGTGGGGGCCGCCCAGGCGCGCCTGAGCATTATGGCCGGCGGTTCCGAACACGACATCGCCCGGGCCCGACCGGTATTCGAAGCGCTCGGAAAATGCACCCGGATCGGTCCGGTGGGGGCCGGGCAGTTGGCCAAGCTCGCCAACCAGGCCATCGTCGGCATCACCATCGGTGCGGTTTCCGAAGCGTTGCTGCTGGCTGCCAAGGGGGGCGCCGATCCGGCCGCAGTCCGGGAGGCGCTGCTCGGGGGGTTCGCCGGCAGCCGGATTCTGGAGCTGCATGGACAGCGTATGATCGACCGCGACTTCGCGCCGGGAGCGCCGGCCCGGATTCAGCTCAAGGACCTGCGCATGATTCTGGATGAGGCCCGCGCCGAAGGACTGACTCTGCCGCTGGTGCAGCAGGTACACAACGAATACCTGTCGCTGGTGGCCAACGGTCACAGCGATGTCGATCACAGTGGTCTGCTGCTGGAACTCGAGCACCTCAACGGTACCCTGCTCGGCTCCCTCGGCCGCGGCCCCAAGGAGTAACCGCTATGCCCCGATTTGCCGCCAACCTTTCGATGCTTTTTACCGAAGTCGATTTCTTCGACCGTTTCGGACAGGCCCGGGCTGCCGGGTTCGAGGGCGTCGAGTATCTGTTCCCCTACGCCTATCCGGCCGACGCCCTCGCCCGGGAGCTGGCTACCCATCAGCTCACCCAGGTGCTGTTCAATCTGCCGCCCGGTGACTGGGAGGCGGGGGAGCGGGGCATTGCCTGTCTGCCCGATCGGGTGTCGGAATTCCGCGCCGGCGTCGATCAGGCCATCGACTACGCCCGGGCGCTGGGCTGCCGGCAGGTAAACTGCCTGGCCGGCCTCAAACCGGTCGGGCTGGCGGAAGCGGACGCCTGGGAAACGCTGGTCGGCAATGTCCAGTACGCCGCGAACAAGTTTGCCGGCGAGGGCATTACCCTATGTCTGGAGGCCATCAATTCGCGGGTCGATATGCCCGGATTTTTCCTGGACACCACCGGCAAGGTCATGGCAGTGATCGAAGCGGTCGACGCCGACAACGTCCGACTGCAGTACGATCTGTACCACATGCAGATCATGGAGGGTGATCTGATCCGGTCACTGGAATGTCTGCTGCCCTGGATTGGCCACATTCAGTTTGCCGACAATCCGGGTCGGCACGAACCGGGTACGGGCGAGATTAACTTTTCGAATGTTTTCGCCGCCCTCGACCGACTCGGCTACGACCGCTGGGTGAGCGCCGAATACCGGCCCTCCGGACCGACCCCCGAGTCGCTGGCCTGGTTCCGAACCGGAGCATGACCGTCGCCATAGGCGACACCCTCTTACAAGATCGTAACTGGCCGGCTTTTGGAGTTCTTCGTACCCTTATCGTAACTGTTATCCGCTATCAGGAGGGGAACCGGTGAAAGCACTGGTAATCGAAGACGATAAGGATGTAGCCAATTACCTGGTCAAGGGGCTGAAGGAATCCGACTTTGTCGTGGACCATGCCGCCGACGGCAAAGAAGGCATGATGATGGCGGCCAGCGAAGAATACGACATCATGATCGTGGATCGCATGTTGCCGGGCATGGATGGCCTGTCGATCATCAAGACGGTGCGCGCCACCGGCAACCAGACACCGGTGCTGATCCTCAGTGCGTTGGGGGATGTCGACGACCGGGTCGAAGGGCTGCGGGGCGGTGGCGACGATTACCTGACCAAACCGTTCTCGTTCACCGAACTGCTGGCCCGGATCGAGTCGCTGATCCGCCGCCACCGCCAGGCGGCCGAAACCGAAACGGTGTTGCGGGTGGCGGATCTGGAAATGGACCTGCTGGCCCGGACGGTCAAGCGGGCGGGACAGAACATCGACGTGCAGCCGCGGGAGTTCCGGCTGCTGGAGTATCTGATGCGCAACGCCGGTCAGGTGGTAACCCGGACCATGTTGCTGGAAAAGGTATGGGACTATCATTTTGATCCCCAGACCAATGTGATCGACGTGCACATCAGCCGCCTGCGCGCCAAGATCGATAAGGAATTCGATACGCCCTTGCTGCAAACCATCCGGGGTGCAGGATACATGTTACGTGAAACTGCTTAGTCAGCTCAGAACATCGACATTTCAACTGGCCCTGCTGTACATGGTGGTGTTCGCCACCTCCGTGTTTCTTCTGCTGGCGTTCATCTACTGGCGGACAGCGGGGTTCATGACCGCCCAGACCGACGAAACCATCGAAGCGGAAATCGCCGGTCTGGCGGAGCAGTACCGGAGCCGGGGCGTCAATGGCCTGATCACGATCATTCGTGAGCGGGTGGCCCGGGACCCCAACGCCAAGTCCATTTATCTGCTCACCACCGACGACTTTCTGAAGCTTGCCGGCAACATCGAATCCTGGCCGACCGGTACCCGGTCCGAAAGTGGCTGGATCAACTTTACCCTCGACGAGAACGTTGGCTGGGCCGGCTCGAAACGGCTGGCCCGGGCCCGGGTGTTTGAGGTGCAGGGCGGTCTTCGGTTGCTGGTGGGCCGGGATGTCGATGAACTCACCAACCTCAAGCGGGTGATCGAAACGGCGATCAACTGGGGCATGGGCATTACCCTGGCGCTGGCCCTGCTCGGCGGTTTCCTGATGAGCCGAAGCACCACCCGCCGCATCGAAGTGATCAACAACACCTCGCGCCGGATCATGAACGGTCACCTGTCGCTGCGCATTCCGACCCGGGGCACCGACGATGACTTCGATCAGCTGGCGGAAAACCTGAACCAGATGCTCGACCGGATCGTTTACCTGATGGAAGGCATCCGCCACGTTTCCGACAGCATTGCCCACGACCTGCGCACGCCGCTGACCCGACTGCGCAACCAGCTTGAGAACACCCTGATCACCGTCAACGACGACAATGCCCGGGAACACGTTGGTCAGGCCGTGGCGGAGGCGGATCAGCTGCTGGCGACCTTCAACGCGTTGCTGCGCATTGCCCGGCTGGAAACCCGGGGCAACGCCGCGGACATGAAAGTGGTGTCGTTGGACGAACTGGTGACCGATGCCTGCGAACTCTATGAAGCCCTGGCGGAAGACAAGGACCAGACCTTCGAGCAGGAACTGGCACAAGGGGTGATGATTGAGGGTGACCGCGATCTGTTGTTCCAGATGGTCAGCAACCTGATCGATAACGCGATCAAGTACACGCCCGAGCATGGCAGCCTCAGCATCTGTGTGCGCAGGGACGGCCAGGACGCGATTTTCGAAGTGCGGGACAGCGGTATCGGTGTGCCGGACGACGAAAAAGACCAGATATTTCAGCGTTTCTATCGGGTCGGAAAGAGCCGGTCACTGCCCGGTAACGG
>JBPEXU010000063.1:0-10626 GCA_052031225.1 Marinobacter sp.
CCACCGGCGAGGTCATGGGGCTGGGTGAGAGCTTCGACGAGGCCTTCGCCAAGGCGGCCCTGGCGGTTGGTGAGCGCCTGCCATCGAGTGGTACCGCCTTTATGTCGGTGCGGGAAGTGGATAAGCCTAAGGCCGCCAAGGTTGCCCGCGACCTGATCGAGGCCGGCTTCCGGATTCTCGCCACCACCGGCACCGCCGACGCGCTGGAGGCCGCCGGCATCCAGGTTGAGCGGATCAACAAGGTTCGGGAAGGGCGTCCGCACATCGTCGATGCCATCAAGAATGGCGATGTGCAGCTCATTATCAACACCACCGAGGGTCGTAAGGCCATTGCCGACTCGGCGCAGATCCGCCAGTCCGCCTTGCAGACTAAGGTGACCTACACAACAACTCTGGCGGGGGGCGAAGCCCTGTGCCGGGCCATCCGCTTCGGTCCGGAACGCACCGTTCGTCGCCTCCAGGACCTACACGCAGGAAAGTAAGACTATGGCTGATCGAGTACCCATGACCAAGGCGGGCGAGGCCCGTCTCCGCGAGGAGTTGAAAAAGCTGAAGTCGGAAGATCGTCCGCGGGTGATCGCGGCAATCGCCGAAGCCCGGGAGCATGGCGATCTGAAAGAAAACGCCGAGTATCACGCCGCCCGGGAGCAGCAGAGCTTCATCGAGGGCCGGATTCAGGAAATTGAGGGCAAGCTGGCCTCAGCCCAGGTGATCGACGTCTCCACCATGGAAAACAACGGCAAGGTGATTTTTGGTGCCACCGTGCACCTGGTGAACGTCGACACCGATGAGGAAGTCACTTATCAGATCGTCGGCGAGGATGAGGCCGACATCAAGGCGGGCAAGCTGTCCATTTCATCGCCCATTGCCCGGGCGCTGGTGGGTCGTGACGAAGGCGATACCGTGCCGATTCGCGTGCCATCCGGTACGGTCGAGTACGAAATTGCGGAAGTCGAATACCTCTGACGCCGCAGACACCGATGAAAAAGCCGGCTGGGGAAACCCCGCCGGCTTTTTCAGTTCCGGTGTGGCGGAAATCAGTGTTTATGGCGCAGCAGGTTGGACAGTTTCGGGTTGGGTTTCTTGGCCCGGCGCAGCAGTACCGCGATCTTGCCGATGCTCTGTACCAGTTCGGCACCGGACGCTTCGCACAGAGCGGTGATGGCCTCCTGACGCGCTTCCCGGTCCTGACTGGCGACTTTGACCTTGATCAGTTCGTGATCGTTCAGGGCCCGCTCCAGTTCCTCCTGGAGCCCTTCGGACAGGCCTTTGTCGCCCACGATGATCACGGGCTTGAGGTTGTGGGCGATGGCCCGGTACTCCCGGCGCTGTTCCGGTGAAAGACTCATGATGTAATCTCTTTATTGGCGCTATTAACAAAAGGTCAGCGGTGAATTCGCTGGCGTCGTCGTATAATTCGCGGATTGTAACAGATCCGCCGATGGCGCAAATGGCTGTTAACCCGTACCGGTGTCGCCGGTCTCGGGCAGAATCGCAAACGCAATGGGAGGTAGGTTTGGCTCGCTCCAAGTCCAGCGACCGCTGGCTCAAGGAACATTTTGATGACGTCTGGGTCAAAAAGTCCCAAGAAGAAGGGTATCGTTCCCGCGCCAGTTACAAGCTGATTGAGCTGGATAAAAAAGACAAACTCTTTCGCCCCGGACAGCTGGTGGTGGATCTCGGTGCTGCACCTGGCGGTTGGTCTCAGGTTGCCGCCGAGCGCGTGGGCGATACCGGGTGCGTGATCGCCAGCGATATTCTTCCCATGAACCCCCTTGCCGGTGTTGAGTTTGTTCAGGGCGATTTTACCGAGGATGCCGTGTTCGAAACCTTGTTGGCCCGGCTCGGTGATCGCCTTGCCGATGTTGTGATTTCCGATATGGCACCCAATATGAGTGGTATGGCGGCGGTCGACATTCCGCGCGCCATGGCGCTGGTAGAGCTGGCCCTGGATATGGCCAAGCGGGTGCTGCGCCCCGGTGGGGTGTTCGTTGCCAAGGTGTTTCAGGGCGAGGGCTTCGATGCCCTGCTGGCGGACATGCGCGGCAGTTTCGCCACGGTGGTGAGTCGCAAGCCGGAGTCCTCGCGGGCACGGTCCCGGGAAATCTATCTGGTGGCGAAGGGCTTTCGGGGTTGATAACAGCAAGTTTGGCCTGTGGCCGGTACGGATAGGCCGTTTCTGGTGGACAGGCGTACAATTGGTGTAAGGTGTCGAAAAAGGCGGGCCGAGCGTGGCCACCTTTCAATTCACAGGTGATGATCCTTGAGCGATATGGCAAAAAATCTGGTTCTCTGGCTAATCATAGCCGCCGTGCTGATGATGGTGTTTCAGAATTTCAATCCCACCACCAGCGGGCAACAAATCAATTATTCCCAGTTCGTTGAAATGGTACAAAATGGCCAGGTTCGCCAGGTCACCATTGACGGTCTGCAGATTCAGGGCGCCCTGAACGACGGTTCGCCGTTTCAGACCGTTCGGCCGCAGGTGCCCGACATCAAGCTGATGGACGACCTGCTGGCCAACAACGTGGATGTGATTGGTAAAGAGCCGGAGCGCCAGAGCCTGTGGACGCAGCTGCTGGTGGCCGCGTTCCCGATCCTCATCATCATTGCGTTGTTTGTCTTCTTCATGCGCCAGATGCAGGGCGGCGGCGGTGGCAAAGGCCCGATGTCGTTCGGTAAGAGCAAGGCGCGTCTGATGAGCGAAGATCAGATCAAAACCACCTTTGCCGACGTTGCCGGTGTCGATGAGGCCAAGGAAGACGTCAAGGAGCTGGTGGACTTCCTGCGCGACCCCAGCAAGTTCCAGCGTCTGGGTGGTCGGATTCCCCGGGGTGTCCTGATGGTGGGGCCGCCGGGCACCGGTAAGACCCTGCTCGCCAAGGCCATCGCCGGCGAGGCGAAAGTACCGTTCTTCTCCATTTCCGGTTCGGATTTCGTGGAAATGTTCGTCGGTGTTGGCGCTTCCCGGGTGCGCGATATGTTCGAACAGGCCAAGAAGCAGAGCCCGTGCATCATCTTTATCGATGAGATCGATGCCGTCGGTCGTCATCGTGGTGCCGGCATGGGCGGCGGTCACGACGAGCGCGAGCAGACCCTGAACCAGCTGCTGGTCGAGATGGACGGGTTTGAAGGCAACGAAGGCGTGATCGTCATTGCCGCCACCAACCGCCCCGACGTGCTGGACCCGGCGTTGCTGCGCCCGGGCCGGTTTGACCGTCAGGTGGTGGTAAGCCTGCCCGACATCATCGGTCGGGAGCAGATCCTGAAAGTTCACATGAAGAAAGTGCCGCTGGCCGATGGCGTCGACCCGGCGGTCATCGCCCGGGGCACGCCAGGCTTCTCCGGTGCCGATCTGGCGAATCTGGTCAATGAAGCCGCACTGTTTGCGGCCCGCCGCAATCAGCGTCTGGTGTCCATGGAAGAGCTGGAGCTGGCCAAGGACAAGATCATGATGGGCGCCGAGCGCAAATCCATGGTCATGAGCGAGAAGGAAAAGCGCAACACCGCCTACCACGAATCCGGTCACGCCATCGTGGGCCGGCTGATGCCCGAGCACGATCCGGTGTACAAGGTCAGTATCATTCCGCGTGGGCGGGCACTGGGTGTGACCATGTTCCTGCCCGAGGAAGATCGCTACAGCCACTCCAAGCGATACCTGATCAGTTCGATCTGCAGTCTGTTTGGTGGCCGGATCGCCGAAGAGTTGACGCTGGGCTTTGACGGCGTCACCACCGGCGCGTCCAACGACATCGAGCGCGCCACCAACCTGGCCCGCAACATGGTGACCCGCTGGGGACTGTCGGAGAAGCTGGGGCCGCTGCAGTACGACACCGACAGTGAAGAGCCTTTCCTGGGCCGGTCTGCGGGCCAGACCCACACGGTGTACTCGCCCGAAACCGCACAGCGGATCGATGAAGAGGTGCGCAACATCATCGATGAGTGCTACGAGAAGGCCAAGCAGATCCTGATCGAAAACCGGGACAAACTCGACCTGATGGCCGAAGCGCTGATGAAGTACGAAACCATCGATCGCTATCAGATCGATGACATCATGGAAGGTCGCGAGCCGCGGCCGCCGAAAGGCTGGAGCGACAGCGGCCCGACCGGTGGCGCGACGGCGAGTGAGCCGGAGCCGGGTGCCGAGCCGCGCCCGTCGGATGACGGTCGTCAGCCAGGCGTTGGCCGGCCGGCCGGAGAGCACTGACGCCGCGTCAGTCCGAAGGTTGCACGCTATGCGCCGCCCGCACGCCGGGCGGCGTTTGCGTTTGGCGATCACCACGAGTCCCACGGAGTAGATGTCTTTGCTATGGAGATGAATTTTGCCGGGCGCCGGCTGGATCTGGCGCGCTGTCATGTCATGGGGGTTCTGAACGTCACGCCCGATTCGTTCTCGGACGGCGGGCGCTACAACCGACCGGATGCTGCGCTTGCCCGGGCCCGGCAGATGGTGGCGGACGGC
The DNA here is from genome assembly GCA_052031225.1 of Marinobacter sp. Classification (GTDB taxonomy): domain Bacteria; phylum Pseudomonadota; class Gammaproteobacteria; order Pseudomonadales; family Oleiphilaceae; genus Marinobacter. The sequence continues at coordinate 4,463 of JBPEXU010000063.1, forward strand.
GCCGCATTTATCGACGTCGGCGGCGAGTCCACCCGGCCGGGTGCGACGCCGGTATCGCTGCAGGAGGAGCTGGATCGGGTCTGTCCGGTCATCGAGGCCATCGCTCGGGAACTGGATGTCGTGGTCTCGGTTGACACCAGTTCGCCCGAGTTGATGCGGGAGGCGGCGAAGCTTGGCGCTGGGTTGATCAACGATGTCCGTGGGTTGCAGCGCCCCGGTGCGCCGGAGGCCGCCGCCGAGGCGGGGGTTCCGGTGTGCATCATGCATATTCAGGGTGAGCCGAAAACCATGCAGCATCGGCCTCAGTATCGCAACGTTCTGCGCGACGTCAGCGCCTTTCTGGCCGACCGCATTCGCGTTGCAGAGCAGGCGGGGGTGCGCCCGGAGAACATCCTCCTCGACCCGGGGTTTGGTTTTGGCAAGACGCTGGCGCACAACCTGGAACTGCTGGCCGCGCTGGATCAGTTTCAGTTGATGGGCCATCCCCTGCTTGTGGGTATGTCCCGGAAGTCGATGTTGGGCCAGATCACCGGTCGTGAGGTCGATGAGCGGTTGCCTGCCAGCCTGGCGGCCGCGACAATAGCCGCCATGAAGGGTGCGAGCATTGTTCGCGTTCATGATGTCAGGGAAACCGTGGACGCCGTCAGGGTTGTGGCGGCCGTAAGGGAGAAGGGTTGATGTCCAAGCGAAAGTATTTTGGTACCGACGGCATTCGGGGTCGGGTTGGTGAGTCTCCAATCACGCCGGAATTCATGCTCCATCTCGGGTGGGCGGCGGGCCAGGCGTTCAAGAAAAAAGGGCAGCGCAACAGCGTGCTGATTGGTAAAGACACCCGGCTGTCCGGTTATATGTTCGAATCGGCGCTGGAAGCGGGGCTGTCCGCCGCTGGGGTTGATGTCAAACTGCTGGGGCCGATGCCAACGCCGGCCATTGCCTATCTGACCCGTACCTTCCGGGCGTCGGCCGGGATCGTGATCAGTGCCTCGCACAATCCGCACCACGACAACGGCATCAAGTTCTTCTCCGCCAATGGCACCAAACTGGACGACGCGCTGGAGGCGGAAATCGAGCGTTGGCTGGATGCCCCGATTCAGGTCTGTCAGCCCTCCGAACTGGGCAAGGCGTCGCGGGTGGACGATGCACCGGGGCGTTACGTGGAATTCTGCAAGAGCACCGTGCCCAACGAGTTCACGCTCGAAGGCATGCGTATCGTGCTTGACTGCGCCCACGGTGCCACCTACCACGTTGCACCGAAGGTGTTCCGGGAATTGGGTGCCAAGGTGACGGTCATTGGGGCCGAGCCGGATGGCCTGAACATCAACCTCAATGTCGGGTCGACCCACCTGGGGGCCCTGAAAGCGGCCGTGGTCGATTCCGGGGCGGATCTGGGAATCGCCTTTGATGGCGACGGCGACCGGGTGCTGATGGTCGATCGCGACGGGTCTGAGGTGGATGGCGATGAGTTGTTGTACGTCATTGCCTCCCAGCGCCATGCCGAGGGTCGCCTGAAAGGCGGGGTGGTCGGCACCCTGATGACCAATCTTGGGGTCGAACTGGCGTTGCGGGAAATTGGCATTGAGTTCGAGCGTGCCAAAGTCGGCGACCGTTATGTTATGGAGCGGCTGCTGGCCAATGACTGGGTGCTCGGCGGTGAAGGTTCCGGCCATATGGTTATCCGCGACTGCACCAGCACCGGCGACGGCATTATTTCCGCGCTTCAGGTGCTGATGGCGGTGTTCCGGTCCGGACAGCCGCTGGCGGAGTTGCGCCGGGGGATGAGTAAGTTGCCCCAGAAAATGATCAATGTCCGGGTGGCGGAGCGTTTTGATCCCTTGTCCCGCGATGACATCGTACAGGCGGTGCGCAAGGCCGAAGCCGAGCTCGGGGACGCCGGTCGGGTGTTGTTGCGGGCCTCGGGCACCGAGCCCGTGATTCGGGTCATGACCGAGGGTCAGGTCGAAGCCGATATCGTTCGGGTGGCCCAGGAGCTGGCCGGCGTGGTCGAGCAATCCTCTCGGTAAGTCGTTATTTTCAGGCGGTTGTACCGGGTGTCGGACTGCTGTATAGTTCCGCCTCCCTCACGGTTGGGAAATGTTATGCGTCGCAAAATCGTAGCCGGTAACTGGAAAATGAACGGGTCGTCCGATCTGGTTGAAAACCTGGTCGGCTACGTGCGGGCCCAATCGGGACAGCTTGATAATGGTGTTGAGGTTGTTATTATTCCTCCCGCCGTTTATGTGTCCGGTGTTCTGCAGCGGGCTGGCGAATCGGTTGCTGTCGGCGTCCAGAACGTGAGTCAGTGGGTGTCGGGCGCGTACACCGGAGAGCTTGCCGCTGATATGGCGCGGGATGTGGGCTGTCGGTTTGCCCTGGTCGGGCATTCCGAGCGTCGCCACTACTTTGGTGAGACCGACGCGGTCGTCGCCGAAAAGGTGCGCCGGGTGCTTGAGAGTGGTTTGGTTGCCGTGGTCTGTGTCGGCGAAACCCTGGAGCAGCGCGAATCCGGCCAGGCAGACCCTGTGGTTGCCGATCAGGTTCGCAAGGGCTTGGCCGACGTTGCCGCGGGCCAGTGGGGGCAGGTGGTTGTCGCCTATGAGCCGGTGTGGGCGATCGGTACCGGTAAAACGGCGACCGCGGAAGATGCCCAGGCCATGCATGCCAATATCCGCAGGGTGCTGGCCGAGCTGGGCGCGCCGTCCGAGGATGTTTCGGTACTTTACGGCGGCAGCGTAAAAGCGGATAATGCGCCCGCCTTGTTTGCTCAGCCGGATATTGATGGCGGCCTGATTGGCGGCGCATCGCTGAGCGGTGAAGAATTTATGCGCATCTGCCAGGCCATGCCGGCGGGTGTGAAAGGCTGAACAGTTCGCGAGAGTCGATATGGATTGGTTGGAAACACTGGTAGTCGTCGTTCACGTCGTGATTGCCGTGGCGCTGGTGGGTCTTGTTCTGATCCAGCAGGGTAAGGGTGCTGACGCCGGTGCAGCCTTCGGTGGTGGCGCGTCCCAGACCGTTTTTGGCAGTCAGGGCAGTGGCAACTTCCTGACCCGGGTGACCACGATTCTGGCGATCGTGTTTTTCGTGACAAGTTTTTCTCTGGCGGTATTTGCCAAGCAGCGTGCCGAAGTGGCGGGCGAAGCAGGTATTCCGGTTGTCGAAGAGTCCGACGACCTCCAGGCGCCGGCGGAGCCGGTTGGCATCGAAGACGGTGCCGCGGGCCAGAGCAGTGATTCCGGGAACGGGGAGTCTGGTCTCCCTGAGCTCGAGTAAAGAGTGTTGCCCAAGTGGTGGAACTGGTAGACACGCTATCTTGAGGGGGTAGTGGCGAAAGCCGTGCCGGTTCGAGTCCGGCCTTGGGCACCATATTGAAGAAAGCGGCTTGGACCTTCCAGGCCGTTTTTTTTGGTCAGTCCTTGACCAGTCCGTTCGGCGTCTCTATACTCCGGCGGATGTTGGAGCCGGTGCTTTCCGGTTTCCTGGCAGGCCAGGTGTCTGTCAGCAGGGAACGGTCACGTTGTTGTTTCCTGTGAGTTCTTGCAACAAAGAGCCCCACTTGTCGGGGCTTTTTGATTAAGGGGCCTGGCGCATCAGGCCCTGGTGCATAAAAAGGGCTGATCAACAGCCCTTTTTTTGTTTTTGGCGCAGTAAATTTTAGATGGGAGATGGCAGAACTTGTCAGCCAAGCTCAAACAACTGGAAGACATCCTTCGGCCGGTGGTCGAGGGTCTCGGGTATGAATTCTGGGGGATCGAGTTCCGTTCCCGCGGCCATCATGCGCTGCTGAGAGTCTTCATCGACGATGCCGAGAACGGCATCAGCATCGACGACTGTGAAAAAGTCAGTCGACAGGTCAGTGGCGTCATGGATGTGGAAGATCCCATCCAGAGCGAATACACACTGGAGGTTTCATCCCCGGGGATGGACCGTCCGCTGTTCCGTCTTGAGCAGTACGAGGCCTTTGCCGGTCACCAGGTTCAGATTCGCCTGCGGATGGCGTTTGAAGGCCGGCGCAAGTATCAGGGCCTGATCAAAGGCGTGGAAGGCGATGATGTCGTCATCGTGGTCGACGATCATGAGTATGTGTTGCCCTTCGACAGTATTGAGAAGGCGCACATCGTACCGGTATTCGAATGATTCGGTTTGTACAAGTCAGTGGACGCAAAGTTTATTTTGAGGGCAGGGCAATCCAATGAGTAAAGAGATCTTGCTGGTGGTTGAATCCGTCTCGAACGAGAAGGGTGTCGAGAAGGATGTGATTTTTGAGGCGATCGAGCTGGCACTCGCCACCGCTGCCAAGAAGCGCTATGAAGAGGAAGAGGCGGACATCCGGGTTGCCATCGACCGCCGCACCGGTGAGTACGAAACCTTCCGTCGCTGGCTGGTGGTCGACAACGACGCCGTTCCGGCGTTGGGCACCGAGCTGACCCTTCAGGAAGCGGAAGAAATCGACCCCAATCTCAAACCTGGGGATATCCACGAGGAAAAGATCGAGTCCGTGGCCTTTGGCCGCATTGGCGCTCAGGCGGCCAAGCAGATTATTTTCCAGAAGGTGCGCGAAGCGGAGCGTTCCAAGATTGTCGACAGCTACCGGGATCGGGTCGGCGAGCTGGTCTCCGGCACCGTCAAGAAAGTGACCCGGGACAACGTGATTGTGGATCTGGGCGGCAATGCCGAGGCCTTGCTGCCGCGCGAACACCTCATTCCGCGGGAAACCTTCCGTATGGGTGACCGGGTGCGTTCCCTGCTGCTGGAAATCCGTACCGATCATCGCGGCCCTCAGCTCATTCTCAGTCGCACCGCGCCGCAGATGCTGGTCGAGCTGTTCCGGATCGAAGTCCCGGAAATCGCCGAGGAACTGATCGAGATTCGTGGCGCGGCCCGCGATCCCGGCTCCCGGGCCAAGATCGCCGTCAAGACCAACGACCGCCGCATCGATCCGGTGGGCGCCTGTGTCGGTATGCGGGGCTCCCGGGTGCAGGCCGTCTCCAACGAGCTGGGTGGCGAGCGGGTAGATATCGTGCTGTGGGATGACAACCCGGCCCAGCTGGTGATCAACGCCATGGCGCCGGCGGAAGTTGCCTCCATCGTCATCGATGAGGACCGCCACACCATGGATGTTGCGGTCGCTGAGGACAATCTGGCCCAGGCCATCGGTCGCAATGGACAGAACGTTCGCCTGGCGACCGAGCTGACCGGCTGGACCCTGAACGTGATGACCGAGGAAGAAGCGGGTGAGCGCCAGGAGCAGGAATACAACCGCCTGCTCGAGCACTTCACCTCCAAGCTGGATGTGGACGAAGAGTTTGCCGGCGTACTCATCGAGGAAGGCTTCACGTCGATTGAAGAAGTCGCCTACGTGCCGATGGAGGAAATGCTGGCGATCGACGGTTTTGATGAAGAGACCGTCAACGAGTTGCGCAGCCGGGCCAAGGACGTGTTGCTGAATCAGGCTCTGGCAAGCGAAGAGGCGCTTGAGGGCGCTGAGCCGGCCGAAGATTTGCTGAACATGGATGGCATGGACCGGCCGCTGGCGTTCAAGCTGGCGAGCATGGGCGTGCGCACCATGGAAGATCTGGCGGAGCAGTCCGTCGACGATCTGCTTGAAATTGATGGTATGGATGAAGAGCGTGCCGGCCAGTTGATTATGACGGCGCGTGCACCCTGGTTTGAAGACCAGGCTTAATTCGGGAGGAGGACCTGTATGGCTGAAGTAACGGTAAAACAACTGGCCGAAGATGTAGGCGCTCCCGTGGATCGTTTGCTGAAACAGATCGTGGAGGCGGGGCTGAAGGCCCGGACCGAAAACGACTCTGTGACCAGCGATGAGAAACAGCAGTTGCTGGCCTATCTGAGAAAGGCCCACGGTGAAGCGGAAGCCGAGCCCCGGAAGATTACGCTGAAGCGCAAGACCACCACAACGCTCAAGGCGGGCAAGGCGAAGACCGTAAGCGTGGAGGTTCGCAAGCGTCGGACCTACATCAAGCGCGCCGAACTGCAGCCTGAACCTGAGGCGCCCAAGCCGGAAGAGAAGGTCGAAGAGCAGGCGCCGGCGGCCGCTGCGACAGACGAAGCGGCGAAGGTTGCCGCCGAACAATCCCCGGCCAGCGTTCAGCCGGCAGCCGAGACTGAGGCTGCCAAGGCGCAGTCCGATGAGGTTGCTGCCG
>JBPEXU010000064.1:0-2712 GCA_052031225.1 Marinobacter sp.
ATCAAACGTGAGGGCTTCTTCAGCAATTCGCAGCATTGGGATCCGCCTTATGAACGTGCTAAGTTTGGAATTTCCGTGCCGCACCAGCCATGGCGCGACAAAGCAAAATCCTTAATCGATCTATTATAAAGTGGTGCCTGAAGACAGTAAACCGCACCCTTTTGAAGGTTCGGTTGCATCTTTTTGAATTTTCGATATTTTTACCGCTCACTTTTCGGCTATTGCGTATACGCATCAGGGAGTTCGGCCTTGGCCTTTCCGGAAACCCCATCCCAGGAAACCCTGCGCTCCACCCGGGCGCTGAGCGCCTCTGAACTGAACCGACAGGCGCGCCACCTGCTCGAATCCAGTTTTATGCAGGTGTGGGTCGAGGGCGAACTGTCGGGGTTTTCACGGCCCTCCTCCGGGCACTGGTACTTCTCACTCAAGGATCAGAAGTGCCAGGTTCGTTGCGCCATGTTCCGGGGCTTTAACCAGCGCATTCGCAACCTGCCCAGAGAAGGGGATCAGGTCAGGATTCGCGGCAAGGTCACGCTCTACGAGAACCGGGGCGACTTTCAGATCATTGCCGAGCACATCGAGCCCGCCGGCCTGGGCGCTCTGCAGCAGGCGTTTGAAGCGCTCAAGTTGAAGCTGCAACGGGAGGGCCTGTTTGAGACAGCGCGCAAGCGACCGATCCCCGCCATGCCAAGGCATATTGGTGTCGTCACCTCGCCCACCGGCGCCGCCATTCACGACATCCTGACCGTACTCAAGCGCCGGTGTCCGGCCATTCCGGTGACGCTCTACCCAACATCGGTGCAGGGTCAGGCCGCCACCGCCGACATCGTTCGTGCCATTGAGTTGGCTCAGGGCCACGGCGTCGCCGACGTGTTGATTGTCGGTCGCGGTGGCGGCTCCCTCGAAGACCTCTGGTGCTTCAACGAAGAATCGGTCGCCCGCGCCATTGCTGCCTGCCGGATTCCGACCGTCAGCGCGGTCGGCCACGAAGTCGATGTGACCATTGCCGACTTTGTCGCCGACTTGCGGGCGCCGACACCGTCTGCCGCCGCCGAAAAAGTATCACCGGATCAGTCCCAGTGGCTGCGGCAACTCCTGGATCAGAGCGAACGCCTCACCAGCGCAACGCGCCGATCCCTGCAGCGATGGTCCGTCCAGCTCCAACACCTGAGCGCCCGCCTGAAAGATCCCCGCCGGGAGCTTCTGGAAAAAGCGCAGCGTCTGGACGACCTCGAATTGCGCCTGACCAAGGCCATCCAGAGTCGGCTTGGGCAGCTGAATGTCTCCGCGAACCATCTGGCACAACGGCTGTCGACGCAGTCACCCTCGGCCAGAATTGTCACACTTGAGAACGACATCGCACGCCAGGCCCAGTCCCTGATCTCAGCCACCCGGCAGATCCTCAATCGTCGCCGGGAGCGGCTTGAACACCTCGGGCAGACACTGCATGTGGTCAGCCCGCTGGCAACGCTCGGACGTGGCTACGCCATTGTCCGCAACGAAAACGGAGACATCGTCCGGGACGCGCACCAGCTTGAGGCCGGCGACGAGCTCCAGGCGCGAGTGGCCCATGGTGAGATCCGGGCGACCGTGACCTCGGTCAATTCCAGCTAGAGTTTCGAGTCCGCGCCGGCCCGCCTTATCCGATGGTCTACTAGTCCACAATCGGAAACGGCCTAAAGTTGTTCAGATACTCACCAAAACAACAACAGGCACAACGAGGTGGCATCTATGGACTATCAATCCGAGTTCCGGCGCTCGATCGATCAACGAGACGACTTCTGGCGCGAACAGGCCGCTCAGATCGACTGGATTGAGCCCCCCAAAACCATCTGGCAACCCAAAGACAACGGCCATGGCGACTGGTTTCCCGACGGCGTCTTGAACACCTGCGACGTCGCCCTTGATGCCAACATCCGGGCCGGACGCGGGGAACAGAACGCGCTGATCTACGATTCTCCGGTCACCAACACCCAGCGCGCCTACACCTACAACGAACTTCGGGATCTGGTGGCACGCTTTGCCGGGGCGCTGCAGGCCAAAGGCATCTCCAAGGGTGACCGGGTGATTATCTACATGCCGATGGTGCCGGAAGCGGCCATTGCCATGCTCGCCTGTGCCCGCATTGGCGCCATTCATTCCGTGGTGTTCGGCGGCTTTGCCGCACACGAACTGGCGGTTCGCATTGACGATGCCCAGCCCAAAGCGCTGATCACCGCCTCCTGTGGCATCGAAATTTCCCGGGTCATCGAGTACAAACCGCTGGTCGACAAGGCGATTGAGCAGGCCACCCACAAGCCGGAATTCTGCGTGGTCTTTCAACGTCCGCAGGCTCAGGCGGCCATGCAGGACGGCAGAGATTTTGACTGGCACGACGTGATGGCGGCGGCGGAGCCGGCTGACCCGGTTCCGGTCAAAGCCACCGACCCGCTGTACATCCTTTATACCTCAGGGACCACCGGCAAACCCAAGGGCGTGGTGCGCGACAACGGCGGCCATGCGGTCGCGCTGAAATACAGCATGAAACTGGTGTACGACGCCAGCGCCGGTGACGTCTATTGGGCGGCGTCCGACGTCGGTTGGGTCGTCGGCCACAGCTACATTGTCTACGGCCCGCTGTTCGCCGGCTGCACGACCATTCTCTACGAAGGCAAACCGGTGAAGACGCCCGATGCCGGGGCATTCTGGCGGGTGGTGCAGGATCACAAGGTC
>JBPEXU010000065.1:0-2141 GCA_052031225.1 Marinobacter sp.
CCGGACGACCTGAAACGGTCCGAGGACAAACTTCAGGCCCACTTCCGCGGCGACGCCGACGAGTACGATTGCCGCTGCCGGATGCGCCACAAGGACGGCCACTGGGTGTGGGTGCACGACCGGGGCCGGGTTTTCGAGTGGGATGAGCACGACCAGCCGCTGAAGATGTATGGCACCCACGCCGACATCACCGAGGAGATGCGGACTCTGGAACAACTGGATGTCCAGAACCGGGCGCTGCGCATTCTCAACGACCTGGCGTTGGATCAGGACGCCGGAGACTCGGAGAAAATCACCAACGCGCTGACCCAGGGCGCCGAATTCCTCGACTTGCCTCTGGCCATCGTCAGCGAAATCACCGGCGACGCCTATACCGTCAAGGCGTTCCATGCCCCGGCGGACAGCGGCCTGTACGAAGGCCAGGTATTCGATCTGCGCGACACCTACTGCGCCATCCTGTTTGCCGCCCGGACCCCCATTGCCATCGACCATATGGCCCAGTCACCCTACCGGGATCAACCGTGCTACAAGGCCTTCGGCCTGGAGAGCTACATCGCGGCGCCGATCTACATCAAGGATCGGCTGTACGGCACCCTGAACTTTTCTTCGCCAGAGCCCCGGCCCCAGCCGTTCAGCGACATTGAGAAAACCTTTGTCACACTGCTGGCCAAGTGGCTGTCCGGCGTGCTGGAAGGACAGATCACCAGCCAGACCCTGACCAAGCTGGTGCAGCAGGCACCCGGCATGCTTTACCAGTACCGGTTGTGGCCGGATGGCCGTTCGGCCTTCCCCTATGCCAGCCCGGGCATCGCCGACATCTATGGTCTGCGTCCGGACCAAGTCCAGACCGATGCCGCCGCGGTGTTTGACCGTATTCACCCGGGCGACCTCGCCCGGCTTGAGCGGTCGATCACCGAGTCCGCCACCGCACTGAGCACCTGGCAGCATCAGTACCGAGTAAAGGCGGGAGACCGCTGGCGCTGGGTCGAGGGCCGGGCCACCCCGGAACGCCTGGCCGATGGCAGTACCATGTGGCACGGCTACATCACCGACATCCACGACATCAAACGCTCACAGCTGCTGCTGGAGGAGAGCGAAGAACAGCTGCGCTGGCTGTTCGAACTGTCGCCCATTGGCATTGCCCTAGCGGATTTTCACACCGGCGCGTTTCTGGACGTCAACGATGCCCTGTTACGCCCCAGTGGCTACTCCCGAGACGAGTTCCTGGCCCTGCCGGCCAACCGGCTAATGCCCGACGCTTTCGAGGACATGCGTGCCAAGGTACTGACCGAACTGCGCAAATCCGGGCGTTTCGGCCCCTACGAATGCGAAATCGTCGGCGTCCAGGGGCGCCGATTCCCGGCCCTAGTCCAGGGGCTTCTGATCCGGACGCCGTCGGGGCGCTCGCTGGTGTGGACGTTGATTGAGGATGTTTCCGAGCGCAAGAAGATCGAACGGATGAAGAACGAGTTCATATCCGTGGTCAGTCACGAACTGCGTACTCCGGTCACCTCCATCACCGGATCACTTGGACTGATTGCCGGCGGTGCCCTGGGCGAGGTCTCCGAACCGGTCCAGCGCATGGTCACCATCGCCAAGCGCAACAGCGAGCAACTGAAGCACCTGATCGACGACCTGCTGGACATCGAGCGGCTGATTTCCGGACGCCTTCAGCTGGTGGCGCAACCGCACGCGATCCGGCCGTTGCTCGACGATATCGTCGAGCAGATGCGCACCTACGCGGTGGAACAGAAGGTGTCCCTGAGCCTGGAGGCGGAGCCGGGCGACCCGGTATTGCCGGTGGACGACCGGCGTTTGCAGCAGGCGGTCGCCAATCTGGTCTCCAACGCCATCAAGTTTTCCCATCGGGGTGGCGACATCCGAATCCGCCTACACCGCCATCAGGGCGAACGCTGGCGCATTTCGGTCATTGACCAGGGCACCGGCATTCCGGCCAGTTTCCGCGACCGGATTTTCCAGAAGTTCGCCCAGGCCGACAGCTCCGACACCCGCGGCCGTCAGGGCACCGGCCTGGGTCTGGCCATCACCCGCGAAATCATGACCCGGATGGGCGGCGCGGTCGGCTTCGACTCGGTGGAGCACGAGGGTTCAACCTTCTGGCTGGATCTTCCGGCCGGCGA
>JBPEXU010000066.1:0-3584 GCA_052031225.1 Marinobacter sp.
GGGGCGGATGACGCTGGTGAGCTACCCGATGATCGCGATCCCATCGATGGTCATGATGCTGCTGATTTTCTACTACCTCTGGCGCACCATCCGGCGGCTCACCGGTTACACCCTGGAAGAGGTGATGGCGCCCCACCTGCTGGAGAAGGACTCCCAGAAACCGTCGAAGTCCACCGACTGACCAACCGAACGACCGGCTTCCCTGTCACCCTGACAGACAGCAACCGGGTCATTAAAAAAGCGGCGGGGCTTACGCTCCCGCCGCTTTTTTTTGGCAGATCTCCAGGCTCGATCAGACGTCGAGGTTGGTGACTTCCAACGCGTTGGTCTGGATGAAATCCCGACGCGGTTCGACATCGTCGCCCATCAGGGTGGTGAAGATCTGGTCCGCGGCGATGGCGTCCTCGATGGTGACTTTCATCAGACGCCGGGTTTCCGGATCCATGGTGGTTTCCCACAGCTGCTCCGGGTTCATCTCACCCAACCCCTTATAGCGCTGGATGTTCAGGCCACGCTGGGCTTCCTTCATCAGCCACGCCAGCGCACCCTCGAACGACAGCACCGCCTGCTTGCGTTCGCCGCGCTGGACATACGCCCCTTCTTCCATCAGCCCATCCAGGGTTTCTGCCATCCGGGCGATGGCCGCGTAGGAAGCGGACTCGAAGAAGTCGTGGCTGAACACGTGCTCGTGGGGGATACCGTGCACGGTGATGGTGACCTTGGGCAGGTACAGGCCGCGTTCCTCATCCCGGGCCACCGAGAAGGTGTACTTGGTACCGGTACGGGTATCCAGATCCAGCCCTTCACCCAAGCGAGCCACCCAGCGCGCGACTTCTGCCTCGTCCCGCAGGTGTTCCGGCTTGAGAGTGGTGTTGTGCAGCATCTGCTCCAGTACCTTGGCCGGGTAGGCGCGGGACAGGCGGTCGATCATCGCCATCACCGCCTGATAATCCTTGACCATGGTTTCCAGTGCCGACTCCTTGATCGCCGGCGCTTCCGGGTTCACGAACAACTGCGCGCCTTCAAGCGCGGTCTGGGTCAGGTAGGCTTCCTTGGCTTTTTCATCCTTCAGATACTGCTCCTGCTTACCGCGTTTGACCTTGTACAGCGGCGGCATGGCGATAAACACATGGCCCCGCTCGATGATCTCGCGCATCTGCCGGAACAGGAAGGTGAGCAACAGGGTGCGGATGTGGGAGCCGTCAACGTCCGCGTCGGTCATGATGATGATCGAGTGGTAGCGCAGCTTGTCCGGGTTGAACTCCTCCCGTCCGATGCCACAGCCCAGCGCGGTGATCAGGGTGCCGACCTCGGCGGACGACAGCATCTTGTCAAAGCGCGCCTTCTCGACGTTCAGGATCTTACCCTTGAGCGGCAGAATGGCCTGGGTCTTACGGTCGCGCCCCTGCTTGGCGCTGCCACCGGCTGAGTCACCCTCCACAATGAACAGTTCGGACAGCGCCGGGTCTTTCTCCTGGCAGTCCGCCAGTTTGCCGGGCAGGCCGGCGACATCCAGCGCGCCCTTGCGACGGGTCATGTCCCGCGCCTTGCGGGCCGCTTCCCGGGCACGGGCGGCTTCGATCATCTTGTTGACGATCAGTTTCGCCTCGTTCGGCTGTTCCTGCAGGAAATCGCTGAAGGTCTGGTACATCTCCTGTTCGACCGCGGTCTTCACCTCCGACGACACCAGTTTGTCCTTGGTCTGGGAGGAGAATTTCGGGTCCGGGACCTTGACCGAAATGATCGCGGTCAGGCCTTCCCGGGCGTCGTCGCCCGAGGTGGCGACTTTGGCTTTTTTACCCAGCCCTTCCTGATCGATGTAGTTGTTCAGCGAGCGGGTCAGGGCCGCCCGGAAGCCGGCCAGATGGGTGCCGCCATCGCGCTGGGGAATGTTGTTGGTGAAGCAGTAAATGTTTTCCTGAAACGCATCGTTCCACTGCATCGCCACTTCCACCGCAATGCCGTCTTCCCGTTCCCGGTTGAAGTGAAAGACCCGGTTGATCGGCGTTTTGTTGGTGTTCAGGTGTTCAACGAACGCCCTCAGACCGCCTTCGTACTCAAACACTTCTTCTTTGCCGGAGCGCTCATCGGTCAACCGGATGCGCACGCCGCTGTTCAGGAACGCCAGCTCCCGCAAACGCTTGGCGAGGATGTCGTAATGGAACTCGATGTTGGAGAAGGTTTCTGCCGACGGAACGAAGTGGACCTTGGTGCCGGTGGCGTCGGTATCACCCACCACCGACAACGGCGCATTCGGGACGCCGTGCTTGTACACCTGTTCCCAGACTTTACCGTCCCGGCGAATGGTCAGGGTGAGGGTTTCAGACAGCGCGTTGACCACCGACACCCCGACACCGTGCAGACCGCCGGATACCTTGTAGGTGTTGTCATCGAACTTACCGCCGGCGTGCAACACGGTCATGATAACCTCGGCGGCGGACACGCCTTCCTCCTCGTGGATATCGGTGGGGATGCCCCGACCGTTGTCTTTGACCGTGACCGATTCGTCCGGATGGATGATAACGCCGATCTCGGAGCAGTAGCCGGCCAGAGCCTCGTCGATGGAATTGTCCACCAACTCAAAGACCATGTGGTGCAGGCCGGTGCCATCATCGGTATCGCCGATGTACATGCCGGGCCGCTTGCGCACCGCATCCAGTCCCTTCAAGACCTTGATACTGGAGGAATTGTAGTTCGATTCACTCATTAGGTGACTCCTGGGGTGATACCGGTGAACGCCTGGGGTCGTTGTGAGCCCGTGTCAGGCGAAGCTCCGCCGGTTTTATTCTTCCGTCAATGTGCCATGTTCCACGTGGAACATTTTGTAATCCGGCGCTTGTTGCTCGGGCCAGAGGGCACTGGGCTCAGGCTCTTCTATCGAGGTGATGAACACCTGACAACCGAGCGATTGCAGGCGCGTCGCCAACATCGACCGGTGGCCCTGATCCAGTTCTGCGTTGATATCATCAAGCAGGAAAGTGACCTGGCGCCCCAGATCACTCATAACCATGCCCTGGGCGATCTTCATCAGGATCACCAGGGTTTTCTGCTGCCCTCGGGAAAACGTTTCGGCAACGGGGCGGCCCTGAAACTTAATCCGAATATCCGCTCGGTTCGGGCCATAGAGGGTGTGCCCCATTTTCCTTTCCTGCTCCCGGTGACTGGCAAGCACCTCGACCAGTGCTTGCTGTCTATCCCATCCCGGATAGAAGTCCAGCTTCAGACCTTGCGTCCAGGGTACATCAACCTCTTGAACTAGCGCGTCGAACGCCGTTTTAAAGCGTTCAAACGTCGTGGCCCTGGCGTCGCTGAGCTGCTCACTCAACGCCGCGTACTGGCGGTCCCAGACCCGAAGCAGGGATTCGTCTAGTCTACCATTTCTCAGCGTCTGATTCCGCTGTGACGTCACCCTCTGGCACTGCTGCCAGAGAGTTGCGAACGAAGGTTCCACGTGGAACACCAACCAGTCCAGAAACTGACGCCGCTTCCCCGGCCCACCGGCCACAATGTCGAAAACGCCGGGATCGATCACCGACACCGGCAGATGCTTGGCCAGTACCGACAGGCTCCGGACACCGTCACCA
>JBPEXU010000067.1:0-9087 GCA_052031225.1 Marinobacter sp.
GGGCGCGCCTCAATGGCCTGGCCAGATCCGGGGATTATCGCCCGGAGCTGGAAGGCTAGGCGGCTCGCCCGGCTTCCGGGCGTTTGTCGACCCCATGCTCCAGGCACGCCAGCATGGGGGCGACTTCGCGAATTTTCCGGGCGTCCGGCCACACGGCTTCGGCCTCGGCAAACCCCACGCGCAGGAAATTGAGCCACTGTTTGATACGACCGGTCACATACCGGTCCGCCAGTCGGATCTGCAGCGCCGCAGCGTACTCCCGCACCAGCGCCACCGCCTCAGACCAAGTCATGGCAGGCAGGGTCTCGCCCCGCTGGGCGGCCTTGATCTGGAGTGCCAGATCCGGCCGGGCAATCAACCCCCGGCCAATCATGACATCCTCACACCCGGAAACCTCACGGCAGCGCCAGTAGTCGTCCACCGTCCAGACCTCTCCGTTGGCAATCACCCGGATGCCCACCGCTTCCCGCACCCGGGCGATTTCTTCCCAGTAGGCCGGCGGCTTATAACCATCGACCTTACTGCGGGCGTGGACGACAATCTCTGCGACACCGGCCGCCGCCAGAGCCTGGGCACAGGCCACCCCCATGGATCGATCGTCGTACCCGAGCCGCATCTTGGCGGTGACGGGAATGCCCTCGGGCACCGCCTGGCGCACCGACTCGGCAATACGGTGCATCAGTTCCGGCTCGCGCATCAGCACGCAGCCGCCTTTGTGGCGGTTGACGGTTTTGGCAGGACAGCCAAAGTTGAGATCGACCTGAGTGGCGCCCAGTTCGGCGGCACGGGCGCCGTGCCGGCCCATTTGCACCGGGTCAGACCCCAGCAGCTGGACCGCAACCGGTGTGCCCACCTGGGTCTGACAGCGGTTGCGCAGCTCCGGCGCGTACTTGTAGAAAATCCGGGGCGGCAGCATGCCGTGAGTCACCCGGATGAATTCGGTCACGCACCGGTCGATACCACCGACCTTGGTGAGGGTTTCGCGGATGGGGGCATCCACCAGCCCTTCCATCGGCGCAAGGATGACGCGCATGTTGGCTCCGGAGATGGTCAAAGTTTAAGCGGGCGGGAATTGTAGAGACTTTTGGCAAAGGATTGAAGGGACGGCCTGGCTCACAGGCGCTCAATGGCCTGAAAGCGCCCCTGGTCGTCAAACTGAATCCGGAACGCGCCCTGAATACCGTCTTGCAGGAAAAAGCGGGAGAGAATCCGGGCCGGGAAACGGACCGTGCGTCCGTCCCTGGCCCGGGCGTGGACATCGGAAGCAACGCCCTGATAGAGCTTGATCCACTCATCAGGGCCAATGCTCAGATCCACGACGATCTGCTGCATGGCGGCTTAGTTGGCCAGTTCCAGCAGCAGCCGGTTCAGGCGACTGACATAGGCGCCGGGATCTTTCAGCTGCTCCCCGCTGGCCAGCGTGGCCTGATCGAACAGCACCGCCGCCAGCTCGGTGAAGCGCTCATCCTTGTCTTCCTTCTCCAGACGCTGCACCAGCGGATGCTCGACGTTGATCTCGAAGATCGGCTTGCTGTCGGGCACTTTCTGTCCCGCCGCCTGCATGATCTTCTTCATCTGCGCGCCCATGTCGAACTCGCCCACCACCAGGCACGCCGGTGAGTCGGTCAGCCGGTTGGTCACGCGCACCTCCTGAACCCGGTCGTCCAGCGCTTTCTGGATCCGTTCAAGCAGGTCCTTATGGGCTTCGGCGGCCTCTTCCTTCTGCTTCTTGTCCTCTTCGGTTTCCACCTCACCCAGATCCAGGTCGCCGCGGGCGATGTCCTGGAACTGCTTGCCGTCGTACTCGTTGAGGTAGCCCATCATCCACTCGTCGATGCGGTCGGACATGATCAGCACCTCGATGCCCTTCTTACGGAACACTTCCAGGTGCGGGCTGCTCTTGGCGGCCATGAAGCTGTCGGCGGTGATGTAGTAGATCTTCTTCTGGCCCTCTTTCATACGACTGATGTAGTCGTCGAGGGACACGTTCTGGGTCTCCTCGCCGGTGTGCGTCGAGGCAAAACGCAGCAGGCCGGCGACCTTCTCACGGTTGCTGAAGTCTTCCGCCGGGCCTTCCTTGAGCACGGTGCCGAACTCGTTCCAGAAGGTCTGATAGTCTTCCGGGCTCTTCTTCGCCAGCTTCGACAGCATGTCCAGTACCCGCTTGGTCAGCGCGGAGCGGATGTTCTCGACGGTGCTGTCGTTCTGAAGGATCTCCCGGGAGACGTTCAGGGACAGATCATTGGAATCGATGACCCCTTTGGTGAAGCGCAGGTACAGCGGCAGGAACTGCTCCGCATCGTCCATAATGAACACGCGCTGAACATAGAGTTTCAGGCCACGGGGCGCTTCCCGGTTATAGAGATCAAACGGCGCGCGCTTGGGAATGTACAGCAGGCTGGTGTAGTCCAGCTTGCCCTCGACCTTGTTGTGCGACCAGGTCAGCGGGTCCTCGAAATCGTGCGCGATGTGCTTGTAGAACTCCTTGTATTCGTCGTCCTTCACTTCGCTGCGCGGCAGTGTCCACAACGCGGTGGCATCGTTGACGGTTTCTTCCTGGTCTTTCTTATTCTCATCCTCGGATTCGGATTTCATCACCACCGGGAAGGAAATGTGGTCGGAGTACTTCTTCACCAGGCTGCGCAGCTTCCAGCCGTTGGCGAATTCTTTGGCATCGCTCTTCAGGTGCAAAACAATTTCGGTGCCCCGCTGCTCCCGGGTCACCGGCTCGATGGTGAATTCGCCGTCGCCTTTGGACTCCCAGTGCACGCCCTCTTCCGCCGGCGCGCCAGCACGACGGGTGAACACCTCCACCTTGTCGGCCACGATGAAGGCGGAGTAAAAGCCGACACCAAACTGACCGATCAGCTTGCTGTCTTTTTTCTCATCGCCGGACAACTGCTTGAGGAACTCGGCGGTACCGGATTTGGCGATGGTGCCGAGATTGTTGATAACGTCCTCACGGCTCATACCAATGCCGTTGTCGGTGATGGTGATGGTGCCTGCTTTGTCGTCGAACTCCAGACGGATTTTCAGATCCGGGTCGTTCTCATACAGGCTGTCGTCTTTCAGAGCGGCAAAGCGCAGCTTGTCCTCGGCGTCCGAGGCGTTTGAGATCAGCTCGCGAAGGAAGATTTCCTTGTTGGAGTACAGGGAGTGGATCATCAGGTGAAGCAGCTGCTTCACCTCAGTCTGAAACCCCAGGGTCTCTTTCTGTGACTCAACCGTCATGGCCTTGTGTTCTCCTGCAATCAGCGTTTCTGGACGTGCCTGGGACGGAAACCGGAGTCCCGCCCTCGTACTCAGGCGATCAAAGCATGGATGCAGGAAATGATGGGGACGGACCGGGGCATTTCAAGCCCCGGTAGTGGTGGTCAGTCTTCCAGCAGAAAGTGGGCCCGGGCGGTTGCGATCGGCTGGGCGCGGGAGGTTTGCCAGGCGGTGACCATGACATTGGCGACCCGGTTGCCCTGGCGGGTCAGACGGCACTCGGCGAAGGTTTCCCGGTTCAGTCCGGCGCGCAGGTAGTCGAGCGAGAAGTCGACGATGCGCGGCATCCGCAGCGAAGCCTGGGACATCATCAGGTAGATGTTGGCCGACATCTCCATAAAACCGCCAATCACCCCGCCGTGAATGGCCGGCAGGATCGGATTGCCCAGGTTGCTCTCCTTGCGCGGCAGCCGGAAAATCAGGTCGTCACCAAACCGTTCGCACGCCAGGCCGATGAAGGTCGCGTACGGAATGCTTTCGAGCATGCGGCTGAAATCCCCGGTTTCCCGGGTATAGCGCAGGATTTCCGGATCGGTCATTCGGCACCTCCTGTGATCAGATCCCGGTAGGACTTCGGGGTCGCCTCTTTGCCGATGCGCATAAAGGTCGCCACGCAGTTGGCGACGGTATCGCCACCGTCCTGATAGGCCTCACACCGGGTGAAGATGATGTTGCGGGTAATGCGGTAGGCTTCGGCCCGGGCGTATACCGGTTTGCGTGGCTCCGCCGGGCGCATGTAGTCCACCCGCAGATCCAGCGTCGGGCACAGTTCGAACTCCTCCAGCGCACACAGGATGACCGATCCGGACGCGGTATCCATCAGCGTGGTGATCGCGCCGCCATGGATCACACCGGTGTCCGGATTCCCAATGATCCGGTCACTGTACGGCAGGCACAGGGTCAGATGGCCATCACCGGCGTCGGTGACCGACAGCCCCAGCTCCCGGGCCTGGTTCAGGGTGTCAAGAAACCGGGTGACCCGGTTCATTCGTATGTCATTGTCCATTCGGTGCTAACCTGCGAATCAGTTGGTTTTCACGGCCGCGTCGGCCTTGGCGGGCGATGGTTCCTCAAAGACTTTGCCTGAGCGCAACGCCTGCAGGGCGTCGGAGCTGAACTCGCGCCGGTACAGGACGATCACCACCACGGTCGACGCCACCATAAAGGCGATGGGATGGATAAACCAGGCCACCACGGCGAGCGCGTAGTAGTAAGAGCGCAACCCCAGGTTGAAAGCATCGCCGGCCAGGTTACAGATATTGCCGGCGCTGCGGGCGAAAGCCTCCCGCGCCGCCGGGCTGGTCTTGCTGTCGTCCGGAAGCGGCGCGCTGCCGATCATCACCGAGACAAAGTTGTACATGCGCATCGACCAGGTGAACTTGAAGAACGCGTAGACAAACACCACCAGCAGCACCACCAGCCGAAGCTCCCAGATCAGCCGGCTTTGCGGAATGCTGAACGGCAGCGTCGCGAACACCTCCATCGCCTCCTGGGTGTAGCCCAACGCGGTGATGATACCGGCCAGGATCAGAAGGCAGCTGGAGGCGAAGAAGGCGCCGTTGCGTTCCAGATTACCGACCACGGACGCGTCGGAGATCCGGTTTTCCCGTTTCAGCATGACCCGCATCCAGTCCTCCCGGTACAGATCGAGGGTGTTGGACAGGCAGGGCCGGTCCGACGCCCGGCGCTTGGAATACTGGGTATAGCCCAGCCAACAGGCGAAAAACCACAACAGCGCAATCAGTTCGAGCAAATTTCCCATGCTGGGTCCGGGCGGCGAAAGAGGTTTACGGGAATAAGGCTTTCAACAACTTATAATACGCGATGATTTTCGACCCCACCATGAATGGGATCGTTTTCAGAACTTTCAAGCCGTGTAATGATCTACTTCTCGGGTAGTACCCAGGACACACTTACAGGAGTTCATTGTGCCTTTGAGAACCATAACCAGCGGCCTGCTCATCGCCACGCTGCTGCTCACCGGCTGCACCGTCAATCCGGTCACCGGCGAACAGGAACTGTCGCTCATCCCCGAAAGCCAGGAGCTTGCGATTGGCGCCCAGCAGTACAAGCCGACTCAACAGACTCAGGGCGGCCAGTTCTACGTCGACCCGGAGCTGACCCTGTACGTCCGCGAGGTCGGCCAGAAAATGGCCCGGGTCAGTGATCGCCCGGACCTGCCCTATGAATTCGTGGTCCTGAACAGCAGCGTGCCCAACGCCTGGGCGCTACCCGGCGGCAAAATCGCCATCAACCGCGGCTTGCTGGCAAAGCTCGAGGACGAAGCCCAGCTCGCCTCGGTACTCGGGCACGAAATCGTCCATGCCGCCGCCCGCCACAGCGTCCAGCGTATGCAACAGGCCCAGCTCATCAGCCTGGGCGTCGCCGGTCTGGGCTTTGCCGTCTCCGACAGCGAATGGGCCGGGCTGCTTATGGGCGGCGCAGCCCTGGGTGCACAGCTGGCCCTGGCCCAGTACGGCCAGGGTGACGAGCTGGAATCCGATCACTACGGCATCCTCTACATGAAGCGGGCCGGCTACGATCCCCAGGCGGCGGTGGAGCTGCAGGAGCTGTTCCTGGAACTCAGTAAGGGCCGCAACTCCAGCTTCATCGACGGGTTGTTTGCCACCCACCCGCCGTCGGCCACCCGGGTCCGGGAAAACCAGAAACTGGTCAATCGTATTGGCGCTGGCGGCTACCGGGGCAAAGAGGTCTATCAGCGCAAACTGGCCACGCTGAGAACACTGCAGCCCGCCTACGACGCCCACGACGAGGCCCGGAAACTCGCCGGTGACGGCGACATGAATGCCGCCCTGGCCAAGATCAACGAAGCCATTCGCCTGCTCCCCCGGGAGGCCATGTTCTATTCACTGCGGGCCCGGATTTATCAGGAACTGGACCAGCTGGACAAAGCCGAAGCGGACTTCGACAAAGCCGTTTCGCTGTACCCGGAAATGTTCGAGTACCGCCTGCGCAACGGGCTCAATGCACTGGCCCTGAACAAACTGGACAAGGCCCGGGACAACCTGATGCGGGCCAATGACGTGGTGCCCACCTCCATCGCCTTCCTGCGTCTGGGCGACATCGCGGTCAAACAGAACCGCCGCAGCGACGCCATCGCCTACTATCAACAGGCCGCCGGCGGCGGCGGTGAGGTCGCGGCAGAGGCCAAACGCAAGCTGGCAGAACTCACCCAATAAGCGTGCCAAAAGCCAACGCCGGGCCAGTCCGATTTGCTGGCCCGGCGTTTTTTTGTGCCTCAAACACCGCTTTGCCCGAATGACGCGACACGATTGTCAGCGATTTCATTGACTTTTAGAGCAATAACTCTAAAAATCAAACGACCAACAACAAGCAATGGACAATGGGCATGCTACGCAAACGTATCCAGCCAATGGTTTTTCAAGCCCGACGCCTGTACGTGGAATTGATGTTCCAGGTCATGGGGCGGGCCCTGCAAGCAGTGAGCGAAGTGGATGAGGCGGTACAACAGGAGGCCGCGGAACTGCCGGACGGCCTGCTGTTCGAGATGATGGTGATGCCCGACGGGCCTCGACTGATTGTGGAGCACACCGGAAACGGGCGTTTCCATTACCACGGCCAGGCAGCCCCCAGGCCCATCGACCTGTCCATCCAGTTCAAGCACATCGCCCATGCGTTTCTGGTGCTGTCGTTCCAGGAAAAAACCTCGGAAGCCTTTGCCAATGACCGGATGCTGGTCGATGGCGATATCAGTTACGCGGTACGGATGACCCGGGTCCTGAATCGGCTCGAGGTGTTCATCCTGCCGAAGATGATTGCCGAACGGGCGGTCAAGGAATACCCGGCCGGTCTGGGTCTGCCGGAGAAACTGATCAGCGCCGCCCGCATCTACCTGAAAGTAGCCACCCATTTCGTCGAGACAGCGAGAGCATAAATGACCAACAAATATTACGAGTTCTTCTGCCCGGTCAAAGTCATTGCCGGCAAGGCCGCCCTGGAACACCTGCCATACGAGCTGACCGGGCTCGCCGCCAAACGCCCGATGATCGTCACCGACAAGGGCGTGCGCGCCGCGGGCCTGCTCGATCCGGTGATTGAAGCCTGTGAAGAGAGCGGTCTGGACATCGTCAGCATCTATGACGACGTGCCACCGGATTCCTCCACCGCCGTGGTCCGGGACATTGCCGGCATCTATCGCCAGGAAAAATGCGACGCCATCATTGCCGTGGGCGGTGGCTCCGCGATCGACACCGGCAAGGCGGTGAATATCCTGGTGTCCGAAGGCGGTGACGATATCGCCAAGTACAGCGGCGCCGGTGTGCTCAAGCACCCGCTGAAGCCCTTCTTCGTGATCCCGACGACCGCCGGTACCGGCTCGGAAGTCACCTCGGTGGCGGTGATCAGCGACGAAAGCAAAGGCGTGAAGCTGCCGTTCACGTCGTCGTTCCTGCTGCCCAACGCGGCCATCATTGACCCCCGGATGACCCTGACCCTGCCGCCCCACATCACCGCGGCCACCGCCATGGATGCCCTGACCCACGCCACCGAAGCGTTCACCTGCATGGCAAAGAACCCGCTGAGTGACGCCTACGCAACGGCGGCGATCAAGAAAATCAGCAGTGCCCTGCTACCGGTGATGGACAACCCCAAGGACACCGACGGCCGGCTGGAGCTGGCCCAGGCCTCGACGATGGCCGGTATCGCCTTCTCCAACTCCATGGTGGGGCTGGTGCATTCCCTGGGCCACGCCACCGGCGCCATCTGCCACCTGCCCCACGGACTGTGCATGAGTTTGTACCTGCCGTACGTGCTGGAGTACAACCTGGAGTCCATCCGGGAGCCGCTGGCTGAGTTGCTGCTGTACCTCGAAGGCCCGGAAATTTACTCGGCCACCCCCGCCAGCCGTCGTGCCGAAGCCAGTATCTCGGCGATCCGGAAATTGCGGGATCAGCTCTATAAGCGTTGCCAGCTGCCACGCACCCTGAAAGAAACCGGCAAGGTGCTGGAAAACCAGCTTGATGAGATCGCCAAACTGGCGCTGGATGACGGTTCCATCATGTTCAACCCGCGCGAGGTCAGCCTGGAAGACGCCCAGGCCGTACTCCGTCGCGCCTGGGCCTGAGCCGTCCCAATCACCGAAAAGGGCCCCCAGGGCCCTTTTTTTGTTGGCCGCTGCCAACACCGAAATGATTGAAAAGAGCGCGGTTTACGGGGAGAATGGAAGCCTTCTGGCAGGGAAGCAGCCGAACTGTTCGGCCTACGGGTGGAGACGTCATCGGAGCTTCGGAATGAAACATCACCACACTGCCACCGCTGTTTTCCCCACGCTGCTTTTGGCGGTGCTGCTGGTCATCAGTGCTCCCGTCCTGGCCGACAGGTCTGGCGGCGACCGTCTCATCCGCTTCAACATATCGCCCAACGGCTACCCGCCCTACCTGATTGCCAACGAGAATGGCCCGTCCGGAATTATGTGGGATGTCATGTCCTTGGTATCACAGCGCCTCGGCTACACCCTGCAGGCTGAGCGAATTCCGAGAAAGCGGGTCGACACCATGCTTCAGCAAGGCTATATCGACGCCACGCCGCGGGCTCGGGAGTGGACCCGTCAGCCAGAGCAGTTTCTGTTTACCGATCCGGTGGTGCAGATCGAGGAAGTGTTCTTTATACCCGTGGACTCAGACCTCGTTTACGAGCGCCCGGAAGACCTCCACACCAAAACCGTGGTCACCCACCTCGGCTACATCTATCCCCAGCTCGAACCGCATTTCAAGGCCGGAACCATTGACCGCTTTGATGTCTCCCGTGATCGGGACATGTTCAAGTTCCTATTGCACA
>JBPEXU010000068.1:0-5200 GCA_052031225.1 Marinobacter sp.
CTGGGCACGAAAGACTACTTCCCGCGCTATTCCATCGAGCAGACCGAGGGCGAGCTGCTGGCGGCCTTTCTGGGGCAGTATTACGTGGGCGGCGATACCCGCCGGGAGATTCCCCGGGACATTCTGGTGCCGGTGGAGGTGGAAGGGCAGGCGCTGCTGGCCCAGGCGTTGTCCGAGGTTGCTAACCGGGAAGTCCGCATTCGTGGTAATGTGCGCGGTGAGCGCCGGCGCTGGCTGGAACTGGCGATGACCAACGCCCGCCAGACCCTGTTGTCGCATCTGGCGAGCAAGGAGACGGTGTATCGCCGGCTGCTGGCGTTGAAGGATCTGCTCGATTTGTCGGAAACCCCCGCGCGCATGGAGTGTTTCGATATCAGCCACAGTCACGGCGAGAATACGGTCGCATCGTGCGTGGTTTTTGACGAAAATGGCCCGGTCAAAAGCGACTACCGCCTGTACAACATCGAAGGCGTAACCGGCGGCGATGACTACGCCGCCATGCGTCAGGTGCTGACGCGCCGATACAAACGGCTGGTGGCCGGTGAGGGCAAACGGCCCGATCTGGTGTTCATCGATGGTGGTAAAGGTCAGTTGAATATTGCTCGGGAAGTCTTTGAAGAGCTTGGAATTTCAGATATTCCTCTGATTGGCGTCGCGAAAGGGGTAACCCGGCGGGCGGGGATGGAGCAGTTGATAGACGCGATGACCGGCGACGTGTTCCGGGCACCGGCGGATTCGCCGGCGCTGCATCTGATCCAGCACATTCGGGATGAATCTCACCGGTTCGCCATTACCGGCCATCGGGCCCGACGCGACAAGAAACGGCGCCAATCCACCCTTGAGGGCATCGAAGGCGTGGGTCCGAAACGTCGCCGGGAACTGATTCGCTACTTTGGTGGTATCCAGGAAATCCGGAAGGCGAGCGTCGAGGAAATCGCCAAAGTTCAAGGCATCAGTAAAACGCTGGCCGAGTCCATTTACGCAGCATTGCACGACGAATAAATAACGTGAATCAGTCCAACATGAACATACCCAATCTGCTTACCCTGTCGCGCATCGTGATGATTCCGGTGTTCGTGGTGGTTTTCTACCTGCCGGTGCAATGGAGCTATCTGGTCAGCGCCGCCATTTTCGCCCTGGCCGGTGCCACTGACTGGCTGGACGGCTATCTGGCGCGCAAGCTGAACCAAAGCACGCCGTTTGGGGCCTTCCTGGACCCGGTTGCGGACAAACTGATGGTGGCGGTGGCGCTTGCGGTGCTGATTGAGGAGTATGCGGCGGTGCTGCTGACCATCCCGGCAACCGTGATTATTGGCCGCGAGATTGTCATCTCGGCGTTGCGGGAATGGATGGCGGAAATCGGCAGCCGGGGCAGCGTGGCCGTCTCCTACATCGGTAAAATCAAGACCACCGCGCAGATGGCAGCGATTGTTGGCTTGCTGGCGTTCCCGCCCGGGAACTTCTGGGCCTACGTCGCCATCGGCTTGCTGTACCTGGCGGCGGCATTAACCCTTTGGTCCATGGTGCTGTACCTGAAAGCCGCGTGGCCGGATCTTTTCCCGGATCACAAAGGCGCCTGACGTTCAGGATTGGCCGAGGCACCGGCTGAGCCAGTCCCGGATCTCCGACGACAACGCCCGGACAGCCACGCCCAAGGCGGTGACCGCGCCTTCCAGGCTGTCGTCGGCACTCGGCACCTCAACCTCCGCCGTGTGCACACACTCCCGGGTATGAGAGCGATTGCCCTGCAATTCCGAGTACAGCTCGATCCGGGCCAACAGGCCGTCGTTGCGGCGTTCAACGTGGAACGCGGTCAGTTCACTGATTAGGGTGACATCGGTCGTGGCCGCGCTGGTGTCAGAGACAACGCTGACAAAACCCCCGCTTTTTCTGAGCGTTTCAACCAGATAATCCCTCACCAGAACCGGGGCCGTCTCCCGCCAGCGTGCGTTCGGAAACGCCAGATATTCGATCTCTGAGGGTTTCAGCAGTACCCGGGAATCGCTGACTGGGTCGGTAGCCAGGGGCGTGTCGACGCGCAAGGCCAGCGCTTCGGGCAGCGCCATGGGGGGGAGTTCCGGTGCGGGCAGCAAGTCCATCACCCTCGGCGGTTCGGGTTCCGGAAACACGGTGCACGCGGACAACAGCGCGATCAGGCCGCCAAGGGCGGCCATCCGGACAACAGCGAGGATCATGGTTCCAGTTCCTTGATGGTTGGCGTGCCCAGCAGGGCCCCGGCCGGGTCCCGTTCCAGGCGTCGGGTCAGCTGGTTCAGATTACGCAGGGTACTGCGCATTTCCCGCAGCGCCGGCGTCAGCTCGCCCATGCCCTGCAGTCCGGCGTCCAGCGCGCCTTCGTTCTCCAGGGTGAGTCGGTTTAGCCGATCCAGGGTCGGCTGGAGGGTTGCCAGCGCGGTTGCCATGGCGTCCAGCACCGGCTCCACCCGTTGTGTCAGGGTCTGATCGGTGCGGTCGGAGACTCTGGAAACTTTGATGGCTGCGGTTTCCGCCCGCTCACCCGCGGCTCGCAGCTGTTCGATCAGCGTCGCGACATTGTCCCGATGGGCAAGCAGGGACTCGGTGGCCGAGCGGGCATTGGCGAGCACGGCGGTCAGGTTGTCGATGTTGTCGTCGCTGAACAGGGCGTTGGCATTGGTCAGGAGCCGGTCGGCTTTTTCCACCAGTGCCTCGCCGTTGCTGAGCAGACTGGAGAAGGCGGACGGTTCGGCGATGATCAGCGGCGGGTCGTCACGATCCCCCTGCAGGATCGGCTGACCGGGGGTGCCACCGCCAAACTGCACGCTCCGGCGGCCGGTGATGTTGGCCAGCACCAGTTCGACATGGGTATCGGCCCGAATGGGCACTTCCCGATACACCCGGACCAGCGCCCGGACATGGCTGGGGTCGTCCGGATCGAGCCGCAGTTCCACCACATCGCCGACGCGAATGCCGCTGTACAGTACCGGGCTGCCTTCGGCCAGGCCGGACACGGCGTGATCAAAGCCTACCTGATAATACGCCCATTCCCGGTCGGCAGTGGATTTGCCAAGCCAGAGCGCGAACAGCAGGGCGGCGGCCAGCGCGGCAATGGTAAACAGCCCGATAATCACATGGTGCGCCCGCGGTTCCATCAGTGCCTGATCTCCGTGCTGCGTTGGCTGGCCCGGTGGTCACCCTGAATCGCCGCCCGTCCTCGGGGACCATGAAAGTAGTCCTGTATCCAGGGATCGTCGGTGTCCGCGACCGAAGCGAGATCGCCGGTGACCCGGACGTGTCGCTCCGAAAGCACGGCCACCCGGTCACAGGTGGCATACAGGGTGTCGAGATCGTGGGTGACCAGGAAAACCGTCAGCCCCAGTGCGTTGCAGAGGGTAACGATCAGTTCGTCGAAGGCGGCGGCACTGATCGGATCGAGGCCGGCGGTGGGCTCGTCGAGAAACAGGATTTCCGGATCCAGCGCCAGGGCCCGGGCCAGGCCCGCGCGCTTGACCATGCCGCCGGACAGTTCTGCCGGGTACTTCAGGGCCGCTTCCGGGGGCAGTCCGGTCAGCGCCAACTTGATGCGGGCCAGGTGCTCCGCTTCTGGGCGGGCCAGGCCGGCGTGTTCGATCAGCGGTACCGCGACGTTCTCCTGCAGGGTCAGGGAAGTGAACAATGCGCCGCCCTGAAACAGCACGCCAAACCGTTGTTCGATTTTTGAGCGCGCCGAGGCTGGCAGCTCCACAAGGTCCTTGCCAAATACCCGGATGTGCCCGGAGGCTGGCTTGTTCAGACCGATGATGGTGCGCAGAAGCACCGATTTGCCGGTGCCGGAGCCGCCGACCACGCCGAGGATCTCGCCCCGGTAGACGTCAAGATCGAGACCCTCGTGCACCACATGGTTACCAAACCGGTTGCACAGATCTCGCACTTCGATAACCGCGTCCATTCGTTACCACCCCATTTCCATAAAGAATAGCGCAGCAATGGCGTCCAGAAGTATCACGGTAAAGATGGACTGGACCACGCTGGATGTGGTGTGTTCGCCCACCGACTGGGCGCTGCCAGAGACTTTGAACCCTTCCAGACAGCCGATGAGGGCGATCAGCAGGGCAAAGATGGGCGCCTTGGATAGTCCCACAAGGAAGTGCCTCACCGCTATGTCGCGTTCGACAATACTGACAAACTGGGTCACGGAAATGTCCAGCGATAGCCAGCACACCAGCGCGCCGCCGACCAGGCCGGAGATCATGCCGACAAAGGTCAGAATGGGCAGGCTGACGAACATGGCGAGGAGTCGCGGCAGAACCAGGATTTCAATGGGGTTGAGGCCCAGGGTGCGGATGGCGTCGATTTCCTGATTGACCTGCATGGCGCCAATGTGGGCGGTAAAGGAACTGGCGGTACGACCAGCGACGAGAATGGCGGCCAGCAGCACGCCGAATTCCCGGAGAAAGGAGAAGGCAACCAGGTTTACCGTGTAAATGGTCGCACCGAAGTCGTCAAGAACCGTGGCGCCGAGAAACGCCACGACCGCACCGACCAGAAAGGTCAGCAGGGCGACAATCGGCAGGGCGTTGAGGCCGATGTCGTGAACCGTGGCGATGAACGGAGTGAAGCGCCAGCGGGCCGGGCGGATCAGGGTCCAGCCCAGGACCGACAGGGTCTGGCCGATGAAACCGATCAGGGTCCAGACCAGCCGGCCGATCGCTTCGACCCGTTCGCCGGCGTGGGCCAGAAACAGCACCACCGCCGAATGCCGTGTCGGCGTCGGTTCCGGCCGGCCCTCAAGGGCTTCGGCCACAGCGAGCAACAGTGCCGAGGTTTCCGGACGCAGGCCGGTGCCCGTGCGGATGGCCGTCGCCAACCGGCCGGGACCGATCAGCTCGGCCAGCAGCGAGGCGCCGGCGGTATCAATGCGGCCCAGGCCAGACCAGTCGATCCGCTCAGGCGACGGCCGTTGGCGGTCGAGTGTTTGCAGCTGTGTCCGGAGGCGGGAATACCAGGCCAGCGTCCAGTCGCCGGAAAGCACCAGCCGGCCTTTTGCCACCGAGGCGGTGCCGGGCAGGCCTTCAGGGGCAGCGGTTGAAGATCCTGAGCCAGTGGGTTCCATGAATGCGGCGGCCAGAGGTTGTCGAAGTGATTGAATAACAAGCCAATAACAGCTTAGAGAGTGAATACCAGATCCGCCAGTATCTGGCGATCCTCCTCATCGTGGCTGG
>JBPEXU010000069.1:0-1771 GCA_052031225.1 Marinobacter sp.
GGCCGGCACCGAAAGTCAGGTTCAGGTCGTCCAGAATCTGGTTCCCGTCCAGGTCGCGCACCGTCACCTGATCCAGCACGATGTCACCCTTCAGGTGCGGAACGTCCTCGGGCGTGCCCTCGAACAGCCTTTCATCCAGCATCCCCTGGGGGGCAAAGCGTTCGATCACCACCTCCCACCGCAGCGACATGTCCTGGGTCTGGTTGTAGTAGGTCAGCAGTTCCTTCCAGGGCGAGCTCAGGTCCTTGTACGCGGCCAGGGCGGCCACCAGCGCGCCCAACGACACCGACCCCTGCAGCACCAGCAGACCGCCCACGAGGTAGAACATGAACGGGGTCAACTGGGTGATGAAGTTGTTGATGAACTTCATGAAGAATTTCTTCTGGTAGATCTCGAACCGGATGCCGAACAACCGGCCCAGTTGCGCCGAGATCAACGCCAGGCGATAGCGCCACCCGCCGTTCTGGCGCAGAGTGGCTGCGCCGGCCGCGTTTTCGCCGATCTGGGCAGCCAGAACGCGGACCTCTTGAATGCGGTGCTTGTTCAGAAGGTTGATCTGCCGTTGCAGCCGCGGGATCAGCCAGGCCTGCACCGGGATCAGCGCCACCGCGGCCAGTCCGAACCAGACGCTTTGCAGAAAGAGGAAGGACAGGATGGTCAGCATCTGCCCGGCCTGCAGCACCGGCTGGCTGATCGCGTCGCCCATCAGGCCGCCCATCGGTTCGCTTTCGGCGGTGATCATCGAAACCAGCTCACCCTGGCTGACCCGTTCGAAATAAGGCTGCGGGAATCGCAGCGCCCGCCGGATCAACTGATAGCGGAACCGGCGCAGCATGCGCTCGCTCAGGACGCCCTTCATAGTGTTGATGCGCATTTTCATAAGGCCATGCGCCAGAACGGCGGCCAGAAACGCAAAACACAGAATGACCAGGAATGTCGTTTGTTCCAGGGCAAAGCCCCACACCTCGACCACCTCGCTCGAGGCGCCGATCGCATCGTTGATGATGCGTTTGGGCAATTCCAGTGTCAGATACAGCAGCGGGAAAAGGGTCGCGGTCACGGCCAACAGGATCAGCTGATCGCGTTTGGAGTACTTCCAGATAAACCCGAAAATCGAACGTTCTATGGCGCCTGCCCCTGCTGATGACCCGAAACTCGAAACTGGCAACGTTCGTTTGAACAAAGCAGGCCGAAGGTACAGCATACACAATCGGCGACGCAAACGGATTCAGGCGTCGGAAAACTAATTCGGCTTGTGTGAACTAGTTCATTTGCGAACGCGGGAATTTGCTCCTAGTCTGCGGTGGGGATGATATCGGGAGGGTTCATTTGCCTGCCACACTGGGCACAGTGCTGCTTTTGGTTGCGTTGCTTCAAGTCAAGCACATGTTTGCCGACTTCTATCTCCAGACCCCCAAGATGTTGTCGGGGCGCGGGGTGTATTTCCATGCTGGCCGCGCCCAGCATGCGCTGGTGCATGTCATCGGCTCGGTCATCGTATTCGTGATCTTCGGCGCCCCATGGTCCTTCATACTGGTGATCGCGGCGCTGGAGTGGATCATTCACTTCAACATCGACTTCGCCAAGGCCAGCTATTCCGACAAAAAGCAGTTGCAACCGAACCAGGCGGCGTATTGGCGCGCGGCGGGGCTGGATCAGTTTCTGCACAACCTGACCTATGTCGGCATGGCCTGGGCCTGGGTCGTATTCGTGCCCGGATGATCACAGATCGACCGGCCGGTTGCGCTTGACCGGTCGCAGCACGACATTC